>CAYVDX010000410.1:0-4413 GCA_964450485.1 uncultured Calditrichaceae bacterium | reverse complement strand
TTTGATAACACAAATGGTTTCATAATTATTAAACAAACAGAAATTATTATAAATTAAAAAGAAATTATAAAGTAAGGATTAATTATATTATGCAAGGATTTCCATTATTAACACTACTCATTTTTATTCCTATTGTAGGAATGATTATTGTGCTGTTGTTACCTAAAAATGCTGATAACAATGTTAGATATACTACTCTTGCAGTTACAGCAATTCAGTTAATTTTAGCAGCATTTATGATGCTTCCATTACTGAGCCGGGCATATTTATCCTCCGGTGGCGTTTACCGCGAAGCGGTTGCATAACACAGCCCGGGGTTCGCCGTTTTTTAGCGAACCCCGGGGTAAAAATAAGGAAATGCAAAAATGGAAAAACCAGACAATAACATCATGGTTATTTTCGGCGCGTCCGGCGATTTGACATATCGCAAACTCGTGCCCGGATTATTCAATTTATACGAGCGCGGTTTACTGCCGGAGCGTTTTGCCGTGCTCGGGACCAGCCGCACGCCCATGAGCGATGAGGAATTTCGTCAAAAAATGTTAGCCGGCATTAATACATACGCCCGCGACCCGGAAACGGATGACGAAATGGTGCGCAAATTTCTTGAGAAATTGTATTATGTTGAGCTGGATTTTAAAAAACACAATGCCTATCACCGGCTAAATGAGCGGTTGTTGGAAGTGGATCAGGAATACCAGTGCTGCGGCAATTACCTCTTTTACATGTCCGTGCCGCCGTTTTTATTCGACGATATTGCCCGGGGATTGGAAAACATGGGATTATGTGATGAAGACGAGGGCTGGCGGCGGCTGATCGTTGAAAAACCGTTCGGGTACGATCTCAAATCTGCTCAGGAATTGAACAAACAGCTACATGCCTATTTTGAGGAAAGTCAGATTTATCGTATCGATCATTATCTTGGGAAAGAAACCGTTCAAAACATGCTGGTGTTTCGTTTTGCCAACGGCATTTTTGAGCCGTTGTGGGATCGAAATTATGTTGAGCGCGTGGAAATCACCTCCGCGGAAAGCATTGGCGTGGGCAATCGCGGCGGCTATTACGACGGCTCCGGCGCATTGCGCGATATGTTTCAAAATCACCTGCTGCAAGTTGTCGGCATGATCGGGATGGAGCCGCCGGTGCGGTTTGACGCCGATTCCGTGCGTAATGAAACCATCAAAGTGTTTGATGCGCTGCGGCCGATCCCGCCGGAAGATGCGCCTAAATTTGTGGTACGTGGACAATACACATCTTCCACCATTCGCGGCGAGAAAGTAAAGGGCTATCGCGAGGAAAAAGATGTCCCGGAAGATTCCAAAACCCCGACGTATTTGGCCGTCAAATTTTTTGTCGATACCTGGCGTTGGGGCGGTGTGCCTTTTTACGTGCGAACCGGCAAACGCCTGCCCACCCGCGTGACCGAGGTTGTCATCCATTTTAAACGCATCCCCCACAAATTGTTTAACCATTCCGATAGCATTTACAGCGAAAGCAATAAATTGATCATTCGCATCCAGCCGGATGAGGGCATTTTAATCAAATTTAATATGAAGTTGCCCGGCGGCGGTTTTGCGGTGAAAACCGTGAATATGGATTTTCATTACGATGACCTCAAAAATGCTTATGTGCCGCAGGCATACGAGCGGCTGCTGTTGGACTGCATGTTAGGCGATGCCACGCTTTTTGCCCGCAGCGATGCCGTGGAAGCCTGCTGGAAATTTGTTGATCCGATTTTACAGGCATGGGAAAATGATCCCAAAATCAAAGTGTTCGGCTACCCCGCCGGCACCTGGGGGCCGCTGGAAGCCCGCAAATTATTCGATGATCCCAAAGAAGACTGGCGTCATCCCTGCCGCAATTTGACGGATGACGGTGAATATTGTGAGCTATAATTTATGAAAAAAATTATCGTTGCTTCAAAAAATCCGGTGAAAATACAAGCGTCGCTCAACGGCTTTCGGCGGATGTTCCCGGCGGACAAATTTTCAGCACAGGGGGTTTCCGTTGACTCCGGCGTCCAATCGCAGCCGATGACCGATGCGGAAACCCTGACCGGTGCAACGAACCGGGCGAATTTTGCAAAAAAAGCCTTTCCGGAAATGGATTACTGGGTCGGCATCGAAGGCGGCGTGGAAGTTTTAGGTAATGAAATTGCAGCCTTTGCGTGGATTGTGGTGCTTGCAGAAAACCAAATCGGGAAAAGCCGCTCCGGCTTGTTTTTTTTACCAAAACCCGTCGCTGATTTAATTCATGCCGGAGAAGAATTGGGGACGGCGGACGATATTATTTTCGGAAGAAAGAATTCTAAACAATCCGGCGGCGCGGTTGGGATTCTGACAAACAACGTGATTGATCGCATTCAACTGTATGAACATGCCATGATTTTGGCGTTAGCGCCATTTAAGAATCGTGAGCTGTACCGGCAAACATTTTCGGGATTTTCACCGTAAATCTTGTTTTTACATAAAAAATTTTGAGTTACATAAAGATTTATCTTGAATTATTCGGTAACGTGTGTTATTTTCTTGTGACTTTTGGGACAAAAGATATTGGGGGATGAGAGGGCGGAGGGTTCAAGACGCTGCTGATTTTCCTGCCTTCTTTGCAATAATTTAATGATATTTTTCATTTTTTCAGCGTACCGGAAATATAAAAATTTCAGTCGCTTGGTGTTGTACGGCATTCAGACGTGATTGAGGGGTCATGTCTGTTTTTACCGCGAAAAAATGATTTGTCTTAGAGTAGAGAGTGAGGGAGAGGTGTTTCTTCAGCTATTTGTTGCACGGTCGTCAGATACCGTGCGCAACCCCTTTTCAAAAGAATTGCGTGCCTTGTTGCGTTTAGGAATGCCCATTGTCGCCGCGCAATTAGCCCACATGTCATTGGGTTTTATCGACACGATCATGGCCGGCAATTTGAGCACCGAAACGTTAGGCGCGGTGGCTGTCGGGCGCAGCATTTACTCACCGATTTTTTTCTTTGTCATCGGCATACTTTTGGTGATCAACCCGATCATCGCTACCTATTTCGGGTCACAAAAAATTTCACACATCGGCAAAACCGTTCGGCAGGGTTTATGGTTAAGTTTTTTTATCTCTGTTCCGGGGTTTTTACTGATTCGTAACATGGAAATCGTTTTAAAATGGTTGAATGTTTCACCGGAATTGATTCCGATTAGCGCGGACTACCTAAATGCAATTTCATGGGGCTTGCCAGCGGCCCTCGCATACCTGGTTTTGCGATTTTTCAATGAAGGGATTTCAATTTCCAAACCAAATATGTTTTTTTCGCTGTTGGCAATTCCCTTGAATATTGTCGCCAATTACGCGCTGATGTATGGCAATTGGGGTTTCCCCAAACTCGGGGCGGCAGGCGCGGGCTGGGCAACAACCATTATTTGGTGGACAATGTTATTTAGTATGATTTTGCTGACAAAACATGGAATGCAATTCAGGCATTACAAGATTTTTGAGGGGTTTGAATTCCCGGAAATAAAAACGCTAACAGATGTTTTAAAAATCGGTTTGCCCAATGGGTTCAGCATTGCCCTGGAGAGCGCAATGTTTGCTGTGTCGGCAATTTTCATCAGCACCATTGGCGTAACGGCCATTGCCAGCCATCAAATTGCCATTAATTTTGCATCAATTACATTTATGATTCCATTAGGGTTTTCAATCGCTATTTCGTCGCGGGTTGGCAACAAAGCCGGGCAAAACTTACACGAGCAGGTTTGGATGGTCGGTAAAATCGGCATGTTCGTATGCCTGGCGTTTATGCTGATCAGCGCCTCGGTCATGCTGCTGTTTCCGGAAAAAATTGCCGCAATGTATTCCTCGGATATAAATGTTATCCGTGAGTCCGCATATTTGCTGCTGTTTGCCGGTCTGTTTCAACTCTCGGATGGATTGCAGGTCAGTGCATCCGGCGCGCTGCGCGGGCTGAAAGACACAAAAATTCCCATGATTATTAACCTGATTGCCTATTGGGTAATTGGGTTCCCTCTGGGATATTACCTGGGAATTGTTGAACAATTTGGCGCTCAGGGCTTTTGGATCGGCTGGATTGCCGGTCTTTCTTTCGCTGCAATCGTGCATCCGATCCGGTTTTATATGTTAACCCGCCAACGGGAATGGTAATTTCGCCATAAATATTTCAAATCTTTGTTGAAAAATACCCGGATTTGTGTAGATTATGCTGATCAAACGAGTTTAACCGTTTCGTTTGACCGTTGGTAGCTTACCAATAATTTTTTGTTACTTTTCCCGATGATTTCCCCACAAGGGTCAGGCTGGGATTTGGAACGGATGTTACGCACGACGACAGAAAATGGGCTAAAGCCCTAAATATTTGGGGTAATCACTGAATCCCCGCCCTAAAGGACGGGGTTAATAAGACAAATAAAAACATATC
>CAYVDX010000409.1:0-4439 GCA_964450485.1 uncultured Calditrichaceae bacterium | reverse complement strand
GTCGGCATTCCCAAAAACCTGCTCAACATCATCGGGCAATTGGATGATTTCCCAACAATTTCTGATTTTCTGGTCACGCCGTTTGTGGCAACCATGCCGTATCCGTATCCGCACAACATCAGCACAGACGAGGTCGCCGAGCTGTTGGAAGTGCCGCTCGATCTGTTTTTAACCGCTGAATTTTTTGAAGTGAAAGAAAAACGCTACGGCGACATGGCATACCCGGTGTATTATTATCATTGGGAACGCGCCGTCATTTGGGGCGTCACGGGATATATTATCAATCGCTTCATCGAGCAGGTGTTCGGTTTTAACCCGGCGGGTGAAAATCGCATCGACCGTCACAATCCGTCCGATTTTTTTGATAAAAAATAAAAACTTACTTTACCGCGGAGGGCGCAAAGAACGCAGAGAAAAAATTCTTGAACGATTTTTTTGCAAAGGCTTTAAAATTGTATTTTTTTATGATCTTTTACGGTTTTATTTTTATTTTTTGATTTTGGTTTTCTCTGCGAATTCCGCGCTCTCTGCGGTTGAATGGTTTTTCCCTAAAAAGTTGAGAAAACATGAACCCTTCACATTCAAGCCCAAAAGCGCCCCCCGCAGTTGTAAAAATTGTCAGCGTCTTCGCTATTTTAATCATTCTGCTGTCCATTTCCGGGTGGATTTATTGGGCGCTGCACGGCCCGGAAATCATCGAAGCGGCGTATCGCGGAAATTCGATTCCATTGGTGAATAAATACCTGGCCATCCATCGCGGCATTGATCCGCAGCACCGCGATTTACACTATTTTCTGGAAAAAGGTCTGCCGGTGCTGCCCCGCTTGTTTGGAATGATGATCCTTTTGCAAATCGTCGCATTATTCGCCGTCCGTTTCGGCTGGCAGCGCATCCGGGCATTTTTTTCCATGCCGACGCATCCGGTTAATCTGGCGATTTTTCGAATCGCCCTGTTTGGCGCGCTGTTCATTTTTGCCGACGCCGGCACGACCATCCGCTTCAGCCAATTTCCCGAAATCCTCAAAGCCGCGCCGCCCGGGTGGGACGAATTATTGAACATTCTGCCCATCGATCAAACCTCGGCAACAGCGATTGTTCGCATTTTTCAAGTAAGCTGCCTGCTGGCGATGGTCGGTCTTTTCACGCGGGTTTCGGCAACGCTTGCGGTTGTCAGCGGGATTTACGTGCTGGGCGTTCCGCAATTTTTCGGCAAAATTGATCATTACCACCATTTGCTGTGGTTTACGGCCATTTTGGCGGCCAGCCGCTGCGCCGATGTTCTGTCCGTGGACGCCTGGCTGGCGGCGCGGCGGAATAAATCCGCGGATAAACGGATCGTCCCAACGCGGAGCGTCATTTACAGCCTGCCGCTGCGGTTTGTCTGGCTGCTGATCGGCGTCATCTATTTTTTTCCCGGCTTTTGGAAATTCGTGATCGGCGGGCTGGATTGGGCCTTGAGCGACAACATGCGCTACCTCGTTTACACCCGCTGGCTGCAACTGGATTGGACGCCGGTTTTCCGGGGACTCGATCATCCCGTTTTTTACAAAATCAGCGGGTTGGGCGTGATTGTTTTTGAGCTGCTTTTTATTTTTCTGCTCTTTTTTCCGCGACTGCGCAAATATGCCATCGGTACCGGCATCTCATTTCACCTAATGACATTTCTGCTCATGCGCATCAACTTTTGGACGCTGCTCATTTCGTATCTGGCATTTTTTGATTTCGAAAAAATATACCGGAGAATTGTGCAAAAACGACGGTCATCTGTCGCCGTCGCAAAATCTGAAAATCACGGGAAAATACGATTCGGCAAACGTTCCGTGGTAATTGTGGGATCGTTTTTAATCGTGGTAAATTCGCTGTGCGGATTTTTGCTAATTGATTCCTGGCCCTTTGCGGTGTACCCCACTTTTGCCACGGTGGAAGAGCCGTACACCCAATCCATCACCTTCGCGATTGAAACCGCGGACGGAAACGTCATTGAAACGACCCCGTGGGAGCGTGAAACGATTACGCAATATATTCGTACCCCGCGAATATTGGGCTTGACGTGGCGGGTGTTGTGGACAACCGACCCGCGGCTTCGTCAAAAACGCGCCGGGGCAATGGTTGAATTATTTGGTAATTACGACCCTGTTTTTCGGCGGGCGACATCCATTCAGGTCTTCGAAAGCATTGTTTCCGTAGTACCCGAACACTGGCACGATTCTCCGCTCCGGCGCTCACAGATTTTTCTATATTTCCACAAAACGCCGTGATTCCGTGGGGCGTGGGGCGTGGGGCGTGGGGCAAAATTGACCGGCAGGGATGCCGGTTTCTACTCGTTCCAGTGCTCTGCACTGGAACCCCTTGCCGAGGCTCTGCCTCAAGTCTTTTTACACCAGGCGGAGCCTCGAGTCATGCGAAAGCATTGTTTACGTAGTACCCGAACACTGGCACGATTCTACCCTCCGGCGCTCACAGATTTTTCTATATTTCCACAAAACGCCGTGATTCCGTGAGGCGTGGGGTGTGCAGCGTGGGGCGTGGGGCAAAATTGGACCGGCAGGGATGCCGGTTTTACAGACCGTAAAACAGGGCGAGAGAAAATTCCCGGCGATCCGTATCGCGGAAATCGCCGCCGGTCTGCGCTTCGGACACGCGGTTGAATTGAAAACGGCCGCGGGCGAACAGTTCGTGGGTAATCTCGTATTTCACTTCCATTCCCCATTGCGTGTAATTGGTGCGCGGAGCGAATAAAAAAGGCTTGTGCGGAACGGTGTATTGATCCGCCACTTCCCCTTCGCCGCCTTTGCGAATGGTTTGTCCCCAAAGTGTCGCCTGCAACCCGCGCAGCAGTCGGTAATTGACGCTGCCATAGAGCACATCGCCATTATTTCCGATCCAGTGACCGAGCGGATAGGATGAACTGTTGTAAAGCAGTGTCGGGATAAAATGCTTGTAAACAAAGGGATTGATCCGCGAATATTCCCCGCGTAGGGTCAAATTGGCGATGGGCACATTGCTCACCATCGCGCCGATGGTTCCCCCTAAATGATTGACCTGCCGCGCGTCGTTAAAGACATCGGAGAGGGAAATATCATCGATCAACAGCGTGCCGTAAAGATGGGTATTTGGAATAACATTCCTCGCGCTGGCCGAGAAAAATAGCTGGGCGTTGCCGCCGGCGTTATTTATCCGGTCGGAGAGGTAATGATCGGCTAAACGAAAAAACATGATGGGCATCAGGTAGGCAATTTCCAACCGGTCGCTGTAAATGATGGATTCGCCGATGGATACGTCCAGCCCGCGTTTCGGGGTGATGGTGATGGTGTGCGACGCCAAAAATTTGTCGCGAAAGCTAAAACTGTTTGCGCCCGCCCTCAGCGTGGGAAAAATACGGGTGGAATCGATCACATCCGAAGCCAGCCAGGCGTGAAAATAGTTGAAGCGCAGCCAATGGGTGGGACGGGCATCGAGGCGAATAAAAGGAAACGACGGCGCTTTGGTGGAAAGCACCACTTGCCCGTTTTTTGCGTAGCCCCATTGCAAAAAATCCTTGCCCAGCGATAGCCGCCCCCATTTCCAGTCATAGCTCAACATCGCATGCGTTTCGCTGTATTCGATGGCATTATTTTTTGCAAAAAAATTCGGTTCCACATCCACGCCGGTCACCGGGGTAAAGGCTTTATCCACATCGAGGTTGTCGCCTTCTTCGCGGTTATCGCGAAAGTCGAAACTGAAGCCGATGTTTTTGCGCAAATAGCCATAAACGCTGGCCCCGTTCCAGGTGTGGGTTTGCCGTTCGCCGTCATTTTTGCCGATCTGCCGCCCGTAAACGGGGCTGAGGTTCAGGCTAAAGTTTTTGTCTCGATAGGAAAGCAGTCGCCAGCGCCCGGCGCGATCTTTACCCACGTAGCTGAGTTCTTCTTTGGCAATTTTTTCGCCGTTTAAACGATCCAGCTCAAACTGAAAATCTTTTTGATAAAACCCCAATTCTTTGTACTCCAGCGGGGTCAGTGCGGCGCGATTCTCCGCTAAATCCGCTAATTTTTCAGCGATGGTCATCCGCGGGATGGGCGTAATTAAATCGTGGTATTCGATGACGCCGCGGGCGCTGAGGCGATCTAAAAAATCATACACATCGCGATGCAGCGGTTCGTAAACGGTTTGGGCGGGTAATTGAAAAGTGAAAAGTGAAAAGTGAAGAATCAACAGAAATATAAACTTGTGAAGCGTCCTAAATAAAAAAGGACGCGGAAGAATGGAGGTTTGTAATTGTGATTGCACGTTCAGACCTGGGTTATGTTCGTATCCGTTTTTGTTTCCACTTACGGGAAAAGAGTGGAATTTATATACAAAAGGTGAAATGACAAACGAGAATTTAAGAAGTTGCAGGCAGGGAAAAAAAGCCGTGGTTACTCACAATTTGATGGTAATTCGTTTTGTTGGGATTTTGG
>CAYVDX010000408.1:0-4440 GCA_964450485.1 uncultured Calditrichaceae bacterium | reverse complement strand
GCGGTCGCCTTGCCGTCGGTGCTGGGGTCGAGCTTGCCGCGGATCGCGGCGGCGCGGAAATCAGCGGGAAACCATTGGCGCTGGCCAGCGCGCTCAACAAGTTGCATCACGGCGTGGCGCGCCAGCCGTTGCAGCGCGGCAATGCCGCTCACTCCCATCTGTTTATCGTCAATCCCTTTCGCGGCGGCCTGCAACGCCTTTTTGCCACCCATCCGCCGGTGGAAGAACGCATTCAGCGGCTGGAAGAGATGGCGCAATTCAGCCAGCAGGTCAGCTAACAATCGAAATTCAGCTTATTTCAAAAAATTACCCGGGACAACATATTTAAATGCCGGCGGTTTCCAAAACCGCCGGCATTTAAAATTTTGCAAATTCCATTTCTTTTTGTTAAATTTATGGCGACCAACGGGTTAACATGCTTGCCGGGCAAATAAACAACCGGAAAGACAAATGCCGGAAATAAGTCGTTTTCTTGGGATAGTGATTCGCATGTATATTCGTGAGCACTACCCTGCACATTTTCATGCGGAATATGGTGAATACGAAATCACTGTTGATATCGAAACGGGTGTTGTAACCGGAAAATTTCCAAGAAGGGCGCTAAATGCCGTCCTTGATTGGTATTTATTACATCAGGATGAACTCATGGAAAATTGGGAGGCAGCAATGAACAGAAAGCCATTATCAAAAATAAAACCATTGGAGTAGGCGATATGTTTACACACGTTGTAAAGGCAAAATATATCGATGGGTACAGAGTGTGGTTGGCATTTAATGATGGCGCGGAAGGTGAAATCGATTTATCATCTGAATTATATGGTGAAATATTTGAACCGCTTAAAGATGTGTCATTTTTTAAGTCTTTTACGCTTGAAGGTCACACGCTGTCATGGAGCAATGGCGCTGATTTTGCTCCTGAGTTTTTGCGTGAGAACATCACCCTGACAAAGCGAATGCATGCGGTTGGTTAAAAGGTGAATTATTATGCTTTTCCAGCAACAGGGTAGCAAAAACACCGGAGGTCTTATGTCAGCCGCATTTAAGCAAGTTGTTGAAAATATTAAAGAACTTTCGCCGGGAGAGAGGGTCCCCTGGGTAGCCCATTGCCTCATTTTATCCCCTGCAAACCGGGAAGATGAGAATGTCGATGAAGCGTGGGTGTCTCTAACGGAAAAACGATATTTAGAACTTGTATCGGGAGTTGTAAAAGGCGTCTCCTGGGAATACATCAAAAATGAAGTGAAAAACCAGGATGCCTAAGCTCATTTTTCATCCGGATGTTGCAATCGAAATTAAATTTTCATAAAATATGTTTTGAGGACCCTGTTTAATTATTACTGTAGCTTTTTTATCGATACAGCATATTTTCCGTTTTCATTCGTCCATGTCGCTCGTTTTATTTTGATAAAATAACCACGGTTTTTAATTGTAATATCCAATAAACGCGGAGTTATAAAATGACAACCACATTGACGGCTACTTATGATGGTAAAGCGCTAAGATTAGATGAGCCGATCGCATTGGAACCGAATACCCGCGTGCGAATAACGATTGAGAGCGAAAAGCCAATTGTGAAAAAAAAACGTTCCTTCCTCAAGACAGCGCTCTCACTGAATCTGCAAGGGCCGCCTGACTGGTCTGCCCGATTCGAGGATTATCTCTATGAGAAAGAAAAAGGCCAAACTGACTAAGGTTTTTCTGGATGCGGCTTACGCAATTGCGCTTTCCTCCCCAACCGATCAGTATCATGGACATGCTAAAGTGATCGCCGAACAATTGGAAGCGGATGGAACACAACTGATTACAACTAGCGCTGTTCTATTGGAAATCGGCAATGCGCTTGCGAAACAACGCTATCGCGCGGCTGCTATTGAGTTGTTAGATTCACTCCAGGAAGATTCGGATGTCGAGATTGTTCCAATTTCAGAAGATTTATACGAACGCGCCTTTCAACTATATCGGGAAAGACAAGATAAAGAATGGGGGCTAACCGATTGTATTTCATTTGTTGTTATGAATGATCGAGGACTAATGAAAGCATTAACGACAGACGAGCATTTTAAGCAAGCCGGTTTTCAAGTGCTGCTATCATAAAGAATGTGTTTTCTTAAATCGTCATTAAATCCTGCGCCGGATAACCGAGACGCAACTCTGTACAAAACCTTCCTGCGAAATCAGAGGCGACTGAATGCAAAATTTTGAAAAACTCGGCTTGTTTTATTTGGGCAAGGTTTATGACCATCTTGCCGGTAAATTGACCGATGAATATTTGACCTATGATTCCAAGGATTTGGTGACGCACGCGGTTTGCGTGGGCATGACCGGCAGCGGCAAAACCGGCCTGTGCATCGGCATTCTTGAAGAAGCCGCCATTGATAACATCCCGGCGATTATCATCGATCCCAAAGGCGATTTGGGAAATTTGCTGCTGACCTTTCCCGATCTGCGCGGCGAGGATTTTCTGCCCTGGGTGAATACGGATGAAGCGGCGCAAAAAGATTTGTCGCCCGAAGCGTTTGCCGAAAAGCAGGCCAATTTGTGGAAAAACGGTCTGGCCGATTGGGGACAGAACGGCGAGCGCATCCGCAAACTCAAAAACGCCGCTGATTTCGCCATTTACACGCCGGGGAGCAGCGCCGGTTTACCGGTTTCCATCATGCAATCCTTTGCCGCGCCATCAAAAGTGGTGCTGTCGGATTACGATTTGCTTGGCGACCGCATTCAATCCACCGTCTCCGGCATTTTGCAGCTTTTGGGCGTCAACGCCGATCCACTGCAGAGCCGCGAGCATATTTTACTCTCGAATATTATTGAGCAAACCTGGCGCGCCGGACAGGATTTGGATCTCGGCCGCCTGATTCAGATGATCCAATCGCCGCCCATGCAGCAAATCGGCGTTTTTGACCTCGAATCGTTTTATCCCGCTTCCGACCGTTTCAAACTGGCGATGACCCTGAACAACCTGCTGGCAGCGCCCGGCTTCAAAGCCTGGATGGAAGGCGAACCGCTGGATATCGACCGGATGTTTTACACGGAGAGCGGTAAACCGCGCATCAGTATTTTTTCGATTGCCCATCTTTCGGACGCCGAGCGCATGTTTTTCGTGACCCTGCTGCTTGGGCAAATGCTGAGTTGGATGCGCAGCCAGTCCGGCACCACCAGCCTGCGCGCATTGCTGTACATGGATGAAGTTTTCGGATTTCTCCCGCCCATCGGCGAACCGCCCTCCAAAAAGCCGCTGTTGACGCTGTTGAAGCAGGCCCGCGCTTTTGGCCTCGGCGTTGTTCTGTCAACCCAAAACCCGGTGGATCTGGATTACAAAGGGCTTTCCAACACCGGCGCCTGGTTTATCGGGCGGCTGCAAACCGAGCGCGACCAAGATCGGCTGATCGACGGATTGAGCAGCGTCGGCGGCAAGGGACTGGATAAACGCACCCTGAAAAATCTCATCAGCGGACTCAAAAAACGGGTTTTCCTGCTGCACAATGTTCACGAAAAAGAACCGGTGCTTTTTAACACCCGCTGGGTGCTTTCCTATTTGCGCGGCCCGCTGACCCGTTCGCAAATCAAAGCATTGATGGCAGACCGGCAAACAGTTGCGTCAGCGCCGGCAAAAAGCGAAAAAACGGCTGTTGAAAATGCGCCTTCCCATGAAAAAGCGCGATCCCGTCCGCAGCTTCCCCCGGAAATCCGGCAATATTTTGCGCCGGTAAAACTTTATGTGCCGGATGACGCCGGGGTTGTGTATCATCCCTTTCTGATCGCCGGCGGTGTTGTGCAAATCATCAACAATCGCTACCGGGTGACGCAATCCCAAACCGTCGCGCACCGGCTGGATTTGAGCCGGCGCGTGGTCGGATTGTCCTGGGAAAACAGCGAGGAATTTGCGCTGGCGCCGGAAATTTTCCAGGGAGAGCCGCTGAATAACGCCGCTTATCTGCCGATTGCACCGGAGGCGAAAAAGCTGTCGAAATACAATCAATTAGACAAGCAGTACGAGGGCTATCTTTATCGAAATTTTTCGTTGACGCTCCGGAAAAGCGCGTTGTTCAAACAAATTTCCGCGCCCGGCGAAACCGAGCGGGAATTCAGAATCCGCTTGCAACAGGCCGCCCGCGAACGCCGCGATCTGGAAGTGGATCGCTTGCGGCGCAAATATGCCCGGCGCATGAAAACGCTGGAACGCCGGCAACTCACCGCGCGGCAGCGTTTGGAAAAAGAAAGCAGCGATTATCAGCAAAAAAAAATGGATACAGCGATCTCATTCGGCACAACCCTGTTGGGCATGTTTATGGGCGGCAGACGCTCCCGCGGCGGCCTCACCCGTGCGGCGCGTTCCACTTCGCGGATGTCCAAGGAAAAGCAGGATATTGCCCGCGCGCAAGAAAAACTCGCCCAAATTGAGGCGCAAATTCGCGCCTTAGACGAAGAGCTACAGGC
>CAYVDX010000407.1:0-4441 GCA_964450485.1 uncultured Calditrichaceae bacterium | reverse complement strand
AAGTCATCCCCAGTTTTTCGGAAAACCCTTTATCATAAATCCAGCCGGCGATCACGCCGATGGAGCCGGTGATGGTCGTTGGGCCAGCCAAAATTGTGTCGCCATACATGGAAATCCAGTAGCCGCCGGAGGCCGCCAATTGTCCCTGGCTGATCACCACCGGCTTTTTCTTGGCACACACTTTTAGCGCTTCGGCAACAACATCTGAAGCCATGCCGTCGCCGCCGGGCGAATCGACCCGGAAAACCACCGCTTTGACGGATTTGTTTTTCGCCAATCCGCGAAAAACTTTATCCAGCCAGCGTGCCCGAATGCCGGTATCCATGGCGCATACGCCCAGCCCGTACACCACGGCAATCACCGGCGGTTCGCCCCAATTTTGATAGGCTTCGGCGTCCTCTGTCATCATGCGCAGCGGCAGCTTCATCTTTTTGTGCCCGGTCAGCGATTTGATCACTTTTCCCAAGTCACTCCAGCGGCACAGCGTGTCCACTAATTCCTGCTGAAGCGCGTCGTCCGCCATAAAATAGACGTGATTGTCGATCAAATGATCAAATTGTTCGGTCGAGATGCGCCGGGATTCGCTGATTTCCCGCCGGGCGGTTTCGTAAAAACCGTCGGCTAACGCCTGACTTTGCTCGCGGTCGGCGTCGGACATTTTTTCCCGCGAAAGCGACTCGACGGCGGATTTGTATTTGAAAAAGCGCCATTCGTCAAATCCAAGCCCCATTTTATCAAGCGTGCCTTTCAAATAAGTGCGTCCGAAACGATAGCCGGGAAGCATCAGGGTGCCCATGGGATCCATCATCACCCGGTCGGCCACGCTGGCTAAATGATAGTTGGTCATCCCACCGTTGTCGATGAAAATGATCACCTTTTTTCCCGCGGATTTGGCTTCGCGCAAGGCTTCGCGCAGTTCCCAGGCGTGTTCCGGCAGAATGCGCATTGCGGATAAATTCAGGGCAATGACCGAGACCCGCGAATCGTTTTTGGCGTTGCGAACATGCTGTAAAATATCCATAAAACGTTGGGTGTTGCTGTCGAAGAGTTGAAATTTTTGGTAATCCACCCGTCCTTTTAACGCCAATTCGATGTAATTTTTTTTGCGAAAAAAAGGCGTAAATAAATTTGCCCGTGTTTCCCCAAAACCGGTGCTGTAGGTGTTAAAAACGCGTTTTTGCCGGGAATTAAAATGGGTTTGCGCGGAAAAGCCGCTGCTGCCGAAGCTGAAATTTACGCCGAGGGTGAAGGCTTCCGAATCAAAATATCGGCCGCTGATAGCCAGACCCGGGACGGCTTCCACCGCCGCGCCGACGCTCCAGGGCGCATCCAAAAATTGGTTATCCCGCTGCCAGGCGTTATCGGCAAACAGGGTCAAACGGTTCGTGCCAAAGGGACGGACGCCCAGCTCCAGCACGCCTTCCCGCTCATCGCTTTCGCTGGAATAGCTGCCGATGATTCCCAGCGAAAAATGGCGATCCGGCCGCCACAATCCGCCGATGCTGAACAGGTTTTCGCGGAGAAATCTACGTTTGTCGCCGGTGGTGCGGGTGTAGGAAAATCCCAGCGCGGCGCTGCGATTGCCGTGCGCCAGGGCAAAATGATAGTTGGTGATTCGCGATTTGCGGGAGAAAAATTCGTCGGATTCCCGAACCACGCTAAACCCGAAACCGGGAACCGCGGTGAAAATTCCCCAGGCGTCCGGCCCGGTTTGTCCGGCGAAAAGGTTGTCCTCATCGACATTGCTCAACCAGTAATAGCGGAAGTTGAATTTTTGCAGCATGGCAACATTGGCGGGATTGGCAACGCCTAACAAGCCGTCGTTGAATGCGCCGGCCGCGCCGCTCAAAAACAGGTTGCGCTCGTAATAGGACGCCAAATTCTGCGAAAAAATTGCCGGGCTGATTATGGCGAAACAGGCAATTGTGAACACGATTTTTTTCATTGTGAATCCTTCAGGTTTCGTTTGCATCGTTTTTTGTTCATAAAAAATGTTCTCTAAAAAATATTGTGATGTTCAAATTCTACCGTTTCATGCGTTGTCCGGCGTGGTGGGTGCGAAGGGCCCTTCGCCCCTACTGTGTGATGAATTATTCAGGTCATTATTCCCATAAAATTTCACAAATTCCGCAACCGATTCGTGAATCGATTTTAATACGAACGGCGAGCGGTCGAGCGGATGGCGCAGCAATTTCCGCAACGTTTGCAGCATCTCCGTTTCATCCCGGCAAACGCGCATTTTGGACGATGATTCTGCAATTCCCACACCAAATGAAACCGTGGTTAAACCGCTGGCCAAGGCTTCGTAAAGCACGTAACCCTGGCTTTCATAAGTCGAGGGATGCAGCAAAACCCGGCTGCGTTTCATCATTGCCAGCACTTTGTTGCGCGGCAATTCTCCCGCTAATCGCACATTTTTTTCCAGTGATTTTTCCCGGATCATCCGCGCTAATTCCGCGCGTTCCCCGCCCTCGCCGACGATGACGCTGTTGAGATTGGGAAAATCCGCAACCAAACCGCCGATCAGTTCGATAAACACGCGATAATTTTTCAGCGGAATCAGCGATCCCACGCCGAGCACGTCAATATCGGCATAAGGTTGCCCTGCTTTCAAGGGAAATTTTTCGGGATCAATCCCGATGGGAATGACGTGAGAAACACGAATTTGGTTCGTTTGAAAAAAAATATCCGCGGCGCGCTGCGACGGGGCGGTCAGGGTCATGCGGGAAAATCTCAGCCATTTGCGATAGCGATTTTTCGGGAAAACGTCCTGGCCCATTGCCGAGGCAATATGCGGCGCGCCAAACAGTTTTGCCGGCAGTTGCCCGATCAGCGCGCATTCCATCAGCCAAAAGCTGTGCACCGCCGCGATGCGATGCGATTTTTGCAGTTGAAAAGCCGTGCGTATTGCCCGTAACCAGGTTCGCAAGCGGCCAAATCCGCCGTTGTTGGCGCCGCCGCAGGAAAATACCGTGACATTGTGCCAGCGATATTTTCCGCGAAATGGCGGATATTGAAGGGCGATCACCACGATTTCCGGCGTCTCCGGCGATTTAGCGGCATGGAAAACGAATTCCTGCAACGCGGGAATGCAAGTGTCGTCGTTTTCGTCTTTCGGAAAGCCGGGGACGAGCAAAAGAACCGTATTTTTTTTTGATTGCATCGGGAATAAATTTAGGCAGGAAATCGCCAAACCTCCAGCGTTTTTAAAGACAGAAACGGCCTTATGGAAACGCTGGATGTTTGTTGCTGAAACCACCGCTGAAACCTCCAGCGTTTTTAAAAATCCTGAGAAAACATAAGATTATTTTATGGAAACGCTGGATGTTTGTTGCTGTAACCGCCGGCGTTTAAAAAACCATTTGTTTGAAATAACGCGCCGCCGTATTATAATCGAGTCTTGGGTGATCCAAAAATGTTCAGGGGGGCGTGAATTTGTTTTAACATGGGTGAACCCGTTTTCGCCCGTCGTATTCAATTCAGACACAATACCCTGCCCTGGAAAATTTAACAATTATTTCGTCAAACCGGTTAAACGCTTGTGAGCAAATTCGCGGAAATTTTGGAAAGACTGCGGCCGAAAAAAACATCGAACAATAGCGCAACAAAGTTCGGCGCTTTTGGCGGCGTTTTTACCCCGGATGTACTGACCATCCTGGGCGTAATCATGTATTTGCGGCTGGGCTGGGTGGTTGGAAACGCCGGTTTTTTAGGCGCGCTGGTCATCATTTTGCTGGCAAAAACGGTGACGATTTGCACCGGTCTTTCCATGTCGTCGATTACCACAAATATCCGCATCGGCGCCGGCGGGGCGTATT
Organism: uncultured Calditrichaceae bacterium; assembly: GCA_964450485.1. Taxonomy (GTDB): domain Bacteria; phylum Calditrichota; class Calditrichia; order RBG-13-44-9; family J075; genus JACKAQ01. Next base: position 623 of record CAYVDX010000407.1, on the reverse strand, counting down.
ACATCATCTCAAAATCGCTGGGATTGGAAGCCGGCGGCAGCGTGGGTATTCCTTTTTATATTTCCCAGACATTATCGGCCGCGCTTTATATTATCGGCTTTACCGAAGGCTGGCTGCGCATCTTTCCCGGTCATTCCCCGGTGTTGATTTCGCTGGTCGCCTGGGCGGTATTGTTGGGCGTTTCATACATCAGCGCGCATTTCGCCATTCGCATCCAATACATAATTTTGGTGATCATCGGGCTGTCGATTTTATCTTTTATCACATCGCCGGCAACGCCCGTGCATGATTTTGTTTACGTCGGCGAGTTTAAAGACGCGGACTTTTGGCATGTGTTTGCCATTTTTTTTCCGGCGGTGACCGGCATTATGGCCGGCGCAAATTTATCCGGCGACTTGAAAGAGCCTCGCCGGGCAATTCCGGTGGGTACATTGAGCGCCATTGGCGTTACGCTGATCATTTATGTGGGGCTGGCTTACCTGCTGGCACGCGTTGCCACACCCGAAGAACTGCGCATGGACGAAATGATCATGATTGATAAATCTTCCATCGGATTTTTGGTTGTTTTGGGAATTTTGGCGGCAACATTTTCCTCCGCGCTCGGCAGCATGGTTGGCGCGCCG
>CAYVDX010000406.1:0-4450 GCA_964450485.1 uncultured Calditrichaceae bacterium | reverse complement strand
GGGGTATTACCAGGTGCGCGGCGGCATCGATTACGCCATTGCCAAATCGCTGGCCGTGGCGCCGTTTGCCGACATCCTGTGGATGGAAACCAAAACCGCGGATTTAGCCGACGCCAAAATTTTTGCCGAGGCCATTCACGCCGTTTATCCCGAAAAAATGCTGGCGTACAACCTGTCGCCCTCGTTTAACTGGGATACCACCGGAATGACAGATGACGAAATGCGAGCGTTTCCCGAAGAACTGGGAAAACTCGGGTTTGTGTTCAATTTTATCACCTACGGCGGACATCAAATCGACGGGCTGGCGGCGGAAGAATTTGCCGCCGCGCTGCAACAAAACGGCATGTTGGCATTGGCGCGGGTTCAGCGAAAACTGCGGCTGTTGGATTCGCCGTACAAAACGCCGCAAACCCTCGTCGGCGGCCCGCGCTTGGATGGCGCGTTGGCCGCATCATCCGGGCGTACTGCAACAACCAAGGCGATGGGCAAAGGCTCGACGCAATTCCAGCATTTGGTTCAAACGGAAGTGCCGCCGCAATTGCTGGAAAATTGGTTGGAAATGTGGGCGTCGCAATACCAGCTTCATCAAAAGCTGCGCGTAAAGTTGCGGCCGCACAAAGCCGGGTCGGATCTGATTGAACTGAATGTGTTTGATGAATCCAAAACGAAAGTCGCGAACATCATTTTTGCCGCCATTCAGGATCGCCGGGATCGAAATATTGTGTCAATCAGAGATTTGAACACATTTGACAAATCCTACCGGAAAAAACGCTTGATGACCCTCATGCAGTTGTTTGTCATTCATCGCTACAAAGCCGACTCCGTTCATTATGTGACGCCAACGGATGACAATCTAAAACAAACCGCGGGAATGAAAAAAATCGGCATTTTCGATGAAGTGAACACCGAAATTGGCGATATCATCGTCGCGTCCGTGGATAGCGAACGGGTTAAGGCGCTTTTGAAGCCGGATGAAGTTGAGTTGAAAAAGCTCATCTCAAAAGGTTGAACGAAACTATTTTCGGAAACGGAATCAAACCTTGCGGGTTTTCAAAACCCGCAAGATTCTTTTTGCCGCCAAAGCATCATTTTTGTGCCCCGTTCCATTTTTGTGAACGAAAATTACAGCAAATTGAAAACCCCCGCCAAATACGAAATCCAAAAAATTTAGCCTTCCCGCACATCTCTCTTGTATTTTTCTGCTATTTTAGATATTTTATGGCGCGTTAAAGCCTCAATAACTGCAAACGATTTCAAATTTTCCATCCTTGCCGGGAGTCAACGATGAATGATAAAATGATTCGCTATTGGAAAAAAAATCTCACGTATGTGTCCATTTTGCTGTCAATCTGGTTTCTGGTATCCTACGTTTTTGGCATTTTAGCCGTCGATGCGCTCGACACGATCCGCTTTTTCGGCTTTAAATTGGGATTCTGGTTTGCCCAGCAAGGCTCGATCATTGTTTTTGTTTTGCTGATCGTGGTTTACGTAAAATTGATGAACAATCTCGACCGGGAATTTGACGTTCACGAAGACTGATTTTTCATCCGGCGAAATGATTTCTGAAAAAAGACGACGGGGATAATTATGAGTATCATTGCATGGACATGGATGATCGTCGGGTTCACTTTTGCGCTGTATATCGGCATTGCCGTTTGGGCGAGGGCGCGATCCACCGGTGATTTTTACGTCGCGGCAAAACAGGTTCACCCGGTGATGAACGGCATGGCCACCGGCGCGGATTGGATGTCGGCCGCCTCGTTTATTTCAATGGCCGGTTTGATTTCATTCCTCGGCCGCGACGGCGCCATGTATTTGATGGGCTGGACCGGCGGTTACGTGCTGCTGGCCATGCTTTTGGCGCCGTATCTGCGCAAATTTGGCAAATTTACCGTGCCGGATTTTGTCGCGGAACGCTATTATTCCAAAACCGCGCGCGTCATCGCCGTGATTTGCGCGATATTCATATCATTCACGTATGTCGCCGGACAGATGCGCGGCGTGGGCATCGTGTTTTCGCGATTTTTGGAAGTGCCGATCAATACCGGCGTGATCATCGGCATGGCCATTGTCTTTTTTTACGCGGTCATCGGCGGTATGAAGGGGATCACCTACACGCAAGTCGCCCAATATTGCGTGCTGATTTTTGCCTACCTGATTCCGGCGATTTTTATCTCCATTTTGCTCACCGATAATCCCATTCCGCAATTGGGCTTTGGCGGCGAACTTTCCAACGGCGGCGGTTACCTGTTGGATAAACTCGACGGCTTGCAGCGGGAATTGGGTTTTGCCGCGTACACCGGACGCGGCGCAAAAAGCATGATCGATGTGTTTGCGATAACCCTGGCGTTGATGGTGGGCACGGCCGGATTGCCTCATGTGATTATCCGCTTTTTCACCGTGCCAAAAGTGCGCGACGCCCGCTCGTCGGCCGGTTGGGCGCTCTTTTTTATCGCGCTGCTTTACACCACCGCGCCGGCCGTGGCCGCCTTTGCGCGTTATAATATGATCGATACGCTGAATGATAAAAATTATAGCGGCGCGCCGGAATGGTTCAAAAATTGGGAAGCCACCGGCCTGATCGGCTGGGTGGATAAAAATGACGACGGCGTGATCCAATATCGAAACGGAAAGCCCTTTGCCGGAAAACCCGAATTTTCCGCAAAAAAAGGGAAATACGGTCAGCAATTGCTTAAAAATACCCTCACAAATAATCAAAATGAGCTTTACGTGGATCGCGATATTATGGTGCTGGCCAACCCGGAAATTGCCCGGCTGCCCAACTGGGTTGTGGCGTTGGTTGCCGCCGGGGGATTGGCCGCCGCGCTTTCCACAGCCGCGGGGCTGCTGATGGTGATTTCCACCTCCGTGGCGCACGATCTCATCAAAAAAGTGATGCTGCCGGGATTGACCGACATGCGCGAGCTGCTTTACGCCCGAATTGCGGCCGGCGGCGCGGTGATTTTGGCGGGATATTTGGGTATCCACCCGCCGGGATTTGTGGCGCAAGTCGTGGCGTTTGCTTTTGGATTGGCTGCCGCGTCATTTTTTCCGGCGATAATTTTGGGCATTTTTTCCAAACGCACCAACATGCAGGGCGCGGTCACCGGAATGGTGGTGGGAATTGCTTTCACGGCGGCGTACATCATTTATTTTAAATTTATTAATCCGGCGGCGAACACGGCGGATCACTGGTGGTTTGGTATTTCGCCGGAAGGCATCGGGACGATTGGAATGGTGCTCAATTTTATCGTTGCCGTCACCATTTCCCGGTTTAGCGCCGCGCCGCCCAAAAAAATTCAGGCCTTGATCGAAGATATCCGCATCCCGCGCAGCGGTTGAGATATTTCCGATTTACATCAAATCGCTGGTTTTCATTTGAGAAACACGGGTTGTTTTTTGCCTCACATTTTTTGTATATTTGTAAATTACAGATAAAACTTTCGAGGTAAAAAATGGGAAATTTGAGCACTGGGAAAAAGGATGGCAAATTAAGCGTGCGGATACCTCAAAAACGTATGAATAATGTTCAGAGAATTCTACAAAAAAAGCGATTGACGCATAGCGATGCGATCAATATTTTTTACGAATTTGTTGAAAAAATTAACGATTTTCCCTTTAAAATTGAAATCAAGACCAGCGAATTGAACGCATTTCAAAAAATTTATCCGAGATGTGGACAGAGGGCGAGTTTGAAGCATTTAAAAAGATTGTTTTAGATCAACGCCATAAATTGACAACATAAATTATTGGATAATCACCAATCTGTTTGAATTTCCGCCGGAATCACACCAGACAAAAGGAGGGCATGCATGAAAGTTCACCCCGATCCAAATTTTTCAAAAAATGCGCACATCAAATCGATGGAACAATATCAAGAAATGTACGATCGCTCGATCAACGATCCCGATGGATTTTGGAGCGGCGTTGCCGAACGGTTGGATTGGTATCAAAAATGGGACGCCGTGCGCGAATACGATTTTGTAAACGGCGAGATTGCCTGGTTTAAAAACGGCAAGCTCAATGTCACCTATAATTGCCTGGACCGCCACGTAAACGCCGGGCACGGCGACAAAACCGCGATTATTTGGGAAGGCAACGATCCCAATGAATCGAAAACCTTTACATACTCGGAAGTGTTGGCGGACGTTGAAAAATTTGCCAATGTGTTGAAGGCGCATGGCGTCAAAAAAGGCGACCGCGTGTGCATTTATCTGCAAATGATCCCGGAGTTGGCGTTCACTATGCTGGCGTGCGCGCGGATCGGCGCGGTGCATTCCATTGTTTTCGGCGCATTCAGCGCGGATGCGCTGGTGGATCGCATCAATGATTCCTCATGTAAAATACTGATCACCCAGGATACGGCCATGCGCGGCGCAAAAAGCGATATTCCCATGAAAGCCAACGCCGACGTTGCCGCGCCAAAATGCCCGTCGATTGAAAAAATAAT
>CAYVDX010000405.1:0-4457 GCA_964450485.1 uncultured Calditrichaceae bacterium | reverse complement strand
CGCTGAAAGCTGAAAGCTAACCGCTGAAAGCTGAAAGCTAACCGCTGAAAGCTGAAAGCTAACCGCTGAAAGCTGACCGCTGAAATTTTAATTTTTATTCTTCATTTTTCAATAAGCCTGGTTGAAAATCCGCCGTTTGATGGTTGATTTTCAACCGAACTTGCTTTATATTTATCTTTATGATGATTTATCGAAAAATTACCGGATCTGTAATGGACGCCCTAACAGATACGCCCGTGGTGCTGCTGAACGGTCCCCGGCAATCCGGAAAAAGCACATTGGCGCAGTGGCTTGCCCGGGAAAAATACCCTGCCGATTACATAACCCTCGATGACATCGCAACGCTGGCCGCGGCAAAGGAAGCGCCGCAGGATTTTATCGACAACCTGACGGGGCCGGTCATTATCGACGAAGCGCAGCGCGCGCCGGAGCTTTTTCTGGCAATTAAACGCGCGGTTGACCGGGATCGCCGGCCGGGCCGGTTTTTACTCACCGGTTCCACCAATATTCTGTTTTTGCCAAAGCTCGCCAACTACCTGGTCGGGCGTTTGGAGATCATCACCCTGCATCCGTTTTCTCAAAGCGAACTCACCGGCTGCGACCGCAATTTCATCGATGACGTTTTTAGCGACAAACTCGATATTCAACCCAAAACGCCGGAAAAATGGTCGCAATTAGCCGAAAAAATTTTACGCGGCGGGTACCCGGAGGCGATCCAACGCGGCACGCCCGAACGGCGCAAATCCTGGTTCGGCGCATACATTTCGACCATTATTCAACGCGAGGTACGCGATTTATCGCAAATCAACGGGTTGACCCATCTGCCGCGTTTGTTGGGTTTAATCGCGGCTCGCAGCGCCGGGTTACTCAATTATGCGGAGTTGTCCCGTACCCTTGCAATCCCGCAGACAACATTAAAACGCTACCTTGCGGTGTTGGCGGCGACGTTTATCATCGACGCTGTGCCGGCCTGGTCTGCAAATTTGGGTAAACGGCTGGTTAAAGCGCCAAAAATGGTTTTTGGCGACACCGGGCTGCTCGGTTATTTTCGGGATTTGACCGGCGAACGATTGGGCCGCGACAGCGATCAAAAAGGCGTTTTCCTTGAAAATTTTGTCATCGAGGAATTGCGGAAACAAATTACCTGGAGCGCGGTTCAACCAGGGCTGTATCATTTTCGTACCCAGACTGGACGGGAAGTCGATGTCGTGCTGGAAAAAACCATCGGAGATATTGTCGGGATTGAAATTAAATCGCGCTCAACGGTTAACAAACGCGATTTTAAGGGACTGGAAATGCTGGCGGAAAGCCTGGGCGATAAATTCATACGCGGCATTTTGCTCTACACCGGCGAGCACACCCTAAAATTCGGTGAAAAATTGTGGGCGATTCCGGCGCAGGCAATGTGGAACCGGAAATAAATTGTCAAAACAATGACAACTTTTGTGAATCCCGCCAGGATTACTTGCGTATAGCCGGTTATCAGCCATTTAACTGAAATCGGTTTTAGCGATGCACTATCAAAAATTCACGCCCATTCAGCAATTGAAGCCCTTTGTCGAGAGCATTTGGGTGCAGGAAGATTTGAGTAATGCAGCGTCCCAAAATTACCGCCCCACCAAAGTGCTCCCCACCGGGAAAATTGATCTTATTTTTCATTTTCGCGATCCATTCGTGCAAATTAAAGACGGCCATCGCGAAACGGAGCCGAAGTTCTACATCTTCGGTCAGCGAACAAAGCCGGTTGACGTACTGGCCACCGGCCAAACCGGTATTTTGATCGTCAATTTTTACCCCTGGGGTGCAACGCCGTTCTTTCCGTTTCCCATGAATGCGTTGGAGAATATTTCCCTGGATTTACATTTAGCGTTGAAATCCCAAATGGTGAGAGAAGCCGCCCACCGTTTGCAGGAAGCCGGTGATGCGGCCAAACGCGCGCAAATTATTCAGGAATTTTTGACGAGTTTGTTGAAAGATGAGCATTACGACCGGCTTGCAGCGGCGTCGATTTTCAAAATAAATGCGTCGAATGGAAGGCTTCCTATCCACAAGCTGGCGGATGATTCGCACATGAGCCGCCGGCAATTTATCCGGCGATTTAAAAAAGCAATTGGCGTTAGCCCGAAACAGTTTTCCAGAGTCATTCGCTTTCAAAAAGCACTCTACCTGAACAGCCGCGGCGTTAATTGGAGTGATATTGCCCTAACCTGCGGATATTACGATCAGGCGCACTTTATCAAGGAAATAAGACATTTCTCGGACCATCCGCCTCAAAAACTGGCTGCTTCCTCTCAGCCTACCGAATTGATGAATTTTTTTAACAGCGATCGAAAATTGTCACATTTTTACAATACGATCTACCTGTAAACGATTATCTTTATGAGTGGATAAATTTTGTTTGACCAATACTCAAAGGGCAGAATTATGTCAAAGCATTATTTGATTTCTCTCGTCTTATATATGATTTTCGGGCTGAATACGCTTTCCGCGCAATCCAATGACCCTGCAATAAATTTTGATTCGGAAAATTGGCTCATCGATGATCCCCAGGCTGAAATAATGACATACCAAAATCAAAAAAGCCTTTACCTGACGCGGGGCAACGCCATTCTCAAAAATGTTGAATTTGAAAATGGCACCATTGAAGTGGATTTCAATGCATCCGGGGCTCGAGGGTTTGGCGGGATCATTTTTCGCTATCAATCCAAAGATAATTACGAATTGTTTTATCTGCGTCCGCATAAAACCCGGCTGCCGGACGCTTTTCAATATACCCCGGTTTTCAATGGGCTTTCGGCCTGGCAGCTTTACAGCAACGACGGCTACACCGCCAGCGCTGAAATTCCCTACAATCGGTGGGTTCATTTAAAATTGGTGGTCTCCGGCAAAAAAATGCTTGTGTATTTGGATAATGCCAGTGAACCGAATTTGGTTGTCACGGATTTGAAACACGGAAACAACAAGGGAAAAATCGGCTTGTGGGGGCGCAACGGTGCGATGAATTTTGCCAATTTCCGTTACAATCCGGCGCAAAACGCCGCACTGAAAACGGAGTCAACACCGTCCGCGGCAACACCCGAGGGAATGATCACGCGCTGGGAACTATCCGAAGTTTTTGTGATGAGCGACCCGTCCGTTGAAAAGCTACCGTCACGTGCAAAATTGCGGGCGATGAACTGGCTAACCGCGGAAAGCGAGCAATCCGGACTGGTGAATATCTCCCGTTTTCGGTATAAAGCAACTGCCTCGAAACCAAATATTGTGGATAACGCCAGAGACCTGATTTACGCCAAAACGGTCATTCATTCCGATCGCGCGCAGGTGAAAAAACTCTCTTTTGGCTATAGCGATGAAGTCAGCATTTTTCTGAACCGTCAGATTCTTTTCACGGGAAACAGCACCTTTCGCTCCCGCGATCCCGGTTTTTTAGGCATTATTGGGGTGGACAACGACGCCGTTTACCTGAGTTTGAAAAAGGGAGACAACGAAGTGATTTTAGCCGTTACCGAAACCTTTGGCGGCTGGGGATTTATTTGCCGCCTGGATGATATGAACGGCATCATAAAAAAGTGAAACAAATATTATAAATGAACCCAATTCAATTCAGCCAACATGCTGGCTCCAACCCAGTTTTTCAAACAACGACCGCACATCCCCCGGAATGGACGCCGCGAGCGTCAGGCTTTGACGGGAAAAGGGATGCTGAAACGCCAACGTCGTTGCCATGAGCAGGAGGCGGTGGATGCCGAATTGTTCGCGAAACAGGCGGTTTTGCCGCCCGTCGCCGAACGGCACATCACCCACAATCGGGTGTGAAATTGAGGCAAAATGCTTGCGGATTTGATTTCTGCGCCCGGTTTTGGGAATGATTTCCATCAAGGAATAGCGCGCCGTGGGAAATTTTCCCACCGGCACGGGCAGTTCCACTTTTGCCAGCCGCTGAAATTCCGTTATCGCTTCAGCAAACGGTCGATCCTTTTCTTCTTTTTGCGGCCGTTCAATCATACCTTTTTTCCCAGGATACCCCCGCACGACCGCTAAATATCGCTTTTGGATTTCTCGCGCCTGAAAAAGCGCGATTGTTGCGCCGGCCGCCTTGCTGCTCAATGCAAACAGCAGCGCGCCCGAAGCGGCGCGGTCCAGCCGGTGGATGGTGTAAACCCGCCGACCGATCTGATCGCGCAAAATACGCATGCAGCTATCTTCCCCCCTGGAAAGCGCGGTGGGATGCACATGAATGCCCGGCGGTTTATTCACGGCAATATAATGTTCGTCCCGATAGATGATTTCAAGCTGATTGATTTTCGTCGTCATATCATCCCGCTATTTTTATCGGCCGCGCTTAAAATTATTCGCTAAACCCGCTTTATCAGCAAAATAAAGGCGGCTGAATAATACCCGTCGTAGTTGTGTCGCAAGCGTTATGAAAGCCGTTGAAACGGCTGCAAAACATTCAG
>CAYVDX010000404.1:0-4473 GCA_964450485.1 uncultured Calditrichaceae bacterium | reverse complement strand
CCGTTCACAAGGACATTGATAAAATCAACAAAGCGGATATTGGAAAAATATTTCAAAAAATTTTCAAAATACTTTCCACAAGCCCGGAACAATGTAAGCCGCTTACGGGAAAATTTAAAGGATTACGGCGTTTACGAGTGGGTGAATATCGCGTTATTTTTGCCATCATTGCCGATGAAGTGTTGATTTTGCATATCGCCCATCGAAAAGATGTTTATACCTGACGTCAGGCATTTCCCAACATCGCCATAAACGCATCTTCGCTTAAAATCTTCACTCCGAGCTGCACGGCTTTGCGATATTTCGATCCCGGGTCCGCGCCGACAACCACGTAATCGGTCTTTTTACTCACGGATTTGACGATTTTGCCGCCGCGTTTTTCTACTAATTCAGCGGCTTCATCGCGGGTAAATGTTGTCAGCGCGCCGGTAAAAACAAAGGATTTTCCGGCAAATCGCGCGTCGATTTCTGCGCTTTTCCGCGGCGCGGTTTCCTCGAACGGCATGCCGGCGCGACGCAACTTTTCCAGTACCCGCCGGTTTTCTTCCTCGCTGAAAAAATCCCTGATGCTCTCGGCGGTTTTTTCGCCGATGCCCTGGATTTCCGCGATTTCTTCCACGGAAGCGTTTACCATTTTATCCAGCGAGTGGAAATGCCCGGCCAACAGCTTTGCCGCGCCTTCCCCGACGTAGCGGATTCCCAGCCCGAAAATCAATCGGGCCAACGGTTTTTGCTTGCTCGCCTCGATGCCGGCCAGCAGGTTTTCAGCGCTTTTTTCGCCCATTCGCTCCAGCGCGGCCACATCTTCTGCCTTTAGGAAATACAAATCGCCGTAATCCTTGATCAACCCGTTTTCCAGCAGCAGCGCCACCGCTTTTTCGCCGAGGCCTTCGATGTCCAGTGCCTTGCGCGCGGCAAAATGGGCTACTTTTCCGGCCACCTGCGCCGGGCAGCGCACATTTTCGCAAACCAGCGCCACCTCGCCCTCCGGCCGCACCAGGCGGGTGTGACAAACCGGGCATTTTTCCGGCGCTTTGTACGGCTTGCTCTCGGCGGCCCGTTTTTCCGCCACCACGCGAATGATTTTGGGGATAATTTCCCCGCCTTTTTCAATGATCACGACATCGCCGATGCGCACGTCCAGCCGCTCGATTTCGTCGATATTGTGCAGGGTGGCGCGCTTGACCGTGGTGCCCAACAGCAGCACCGGTTCCAAATGCGCCACCGGCGTGACAATCCCGGTGCGTCCCACCTGCCATTGGATGTCCAGCAGCCGGGTTTCCGCCTGTTCCGTGGCAAATTTGTAGGCGATTGCCCAACGCGGGCTTTTGGCGGTTGCGCCCAGGCGGCGCTGCTGCTCAAAATCGTTGACTTTCACCACCACGCCGTCGATGTCGTAAGGCAGATCGTTTTTGGCGTCGCTCCATTTCCGCCAGTAGTCGATCACTTCGTCGATGTGTTGGCAGAGCCGGGCGTGGGGGTTTACCGGGAAGCGCAGTTTTTTCAGGGTTTCCAGCGCCGCAAAATGGCTGGCAACCGGCGGTTCGCCGCTCAACCCGTCTAAATAGTAGCAGAACATGCGCAGCGGCCGTTTGGCCACGATGCGCGAATCCTGCATTTTCAGCGTGCCCGCGGCGGAATTTCGCGGGTTGGCAAATGGCGCTTCGCCGGCGGCTTTGCGCGCTTCGTTCAGTTGCTCAAACTCAGCACGGGGATAATAAATTTCCCCGCGTATTTCAATATTTTGCAAGGCTTCATCGCTTGTTTTCAGTGACAAAGGTATGCTGCGAATGGTTTTCACATTATTCGTGACCTCATCACCTTGCTCACCGTCACCGCGAGTGACCGCGTGACTCAACAAGCCATTTTCATAAATCAAACTCATGGCCACGCCATCGATTTTCAATTCGCAGACATACTCGAATGTCTCTCCGTCGTTCAGCAGGCTGCGCACCCGCCGGTCGAAATCGCGGATTTCCGCTTCGTTGTACGTGTTGGAAAGGCTCATCATCGGCTTGCGGTGGCGGATCACCGGAAACACTTTGGTCGGCTCGCCGCTCACCCGCCGGGTCGGCGAATCCGGCGACATCAATTCCGGAAAAGCGGCTTCCAATTCCTCCAGCCGTTTCATCAGCATATCGTAGTCGTAATCGGAAACCGTCGGCTGCGCCAATACATAGTATTGATAATCGTATTGGCGAATTTGCTCCCGCAATTGCTCTATTTCGCGTTTTGCCTGATTTTTATCCATAAAATCTGCACACGTTTTATTTATGAGTAGGGGCGAACGGCCGTTCGCCCCTACGACACCGGACACCATTTGAAATGACAGAATCTGAAATCATAAAATATGTCAGAAAACGATTTAAAACAAGGAGTTTTGCGGGCGGCGGCCGAGGTAAAAAAGCAGATAGGCAAACCGTTAAAAAATCTGGAAACTCAACTTGCCACATTTTGGCGTCGAACCAAAATGCTTTCGACGATTTTTAGCAATTCTTTTAAATTCAACGGCTTTTTGAGAAATGCTTCCACATCCAGGCTGAGCACATCCTGGGGGCGATAAAGGTGGGAAAATCCCGTGATTAAAATAATCGGGAAATCATCCTGAATATTTTTGATGGCGCGGGTCAGGGCAAGTCCGTCCATCACCGGCATTTCCACGTCAACGATGGCGATGTCATAATAGCCTTCACCAAAAACCTGCAACGCCTGCACGCCGTTTTCCGCGGAAATCACCGTGTGTCCAAACAGCATAAATGCTTCAACAAGCGTTTCCTGAACCTGTAAATCGTCTTCGACAACCAGCACATGCGCCATATTTTCCCCTGATTTGTTACGAGAACAGCTAAAAATTCGCATCCCTCGTTGCGTAGCGGAGTTTATCCCGTTGCGGGGCTACGCAACGTCAGTTTCCGGGAAGCCCGGCTTTAAGTTCACACAAAATTAGCCTTTTCAAAAATATCCGGTACTGAAATTTTACCATCGGAATTTTCCTCAAAAAAACAAGTTCTGTAACGGTTTTGCCGTCATATTTTGCGTTTTTTGTACTAACTTTCGGCCCGGAAATTCGTATGATTTTTAAACGAGGCGCGCTTGAGGTAAAATTGCGTTTGGAGAAGACGCTATTTTTTAATAAATTTCAAAAATATTTTTTGGAAATAAGGGAGCCGCAGCCGTTGAAAGAGTTTCATTTTACGCAAAAAGATTTTGATACGATTTGTAAAATTTTGGGCGCCAAATACGTTGAACGGGTTGACAAAGATCGATTTGTCGTCGAAAACCCGGCCGAAAATCGCAAGTTGTCTTTGGAAATTTATTCGGATATTCCCATCGGCGAAGCGACCGGAAACCTTATTTCCGTTTACACCATGAACTCGCATATACAACTGCATTTTTGCACGGGCTTTATCTCCAGCGAGTCTTTGGGCGAGGTCATATTTATCAGCGAATACCAGGGGCGCGTTTCCGGGCTGATCGTTGAAAAGGGCGCCGGTTGTTCGATCTACGCAAACCTGGACAGCAAAATCCTTTCCGGCGACTTCACCCAAATGGCCCCGGAAGTGATGATGTCCGGCATTGCCCTTTCCGTGGCGGAACACCTCATTCCCGATGGAGAATAGCGGAACATGGTTGTTCACACAATGTCGCTGGGCATGTTTGGCGTCAACAATTATCTCGTTCACGCGCGTGGTTCATCCAAAGCAATCCTCATCGACGCCTGCGAAGATTTTCAAAGCATCCTCAAAAAAATTGACGAATTAAAGCTGGAACTGGTTTATTTGATCAACACGCACGGTCACGGCGACCACATTGCCGGTAATGCGGCGATTATCCGCGAAACCGGCGCAAAATTGCTGATCGGCGAAATCGACCGGCCCTACCTCACTGATCCCCGTTTGAATCTGTCGCTGTTTATGGGTGTGGAATTGCGTTCGCCAAAAGCGGATCGCCTGCTCAACGAGGGCGATGTGGTGGAATTGGAAGACATGCGCTTCGAGGTGCTGCACACGCCGGGTCATACGCCGGGGCACATCACATTGGTTGCCGGAAAAGACAATCTCGCATTTGTCGGGGACGTGATTTTTCGCCAGGGCATCGGGCGAACGGATTTTCCCGGCGGCTCCCACGAGCAGTTGATCAAGACCATCCAAACCAAAATTTATACGCTTCCGGATGAGATGATTCTTTACAACGGTCACGGCCCGGCCACCACCGTCGGCGATGAGAAGCAACATAACCCGTTTGTGCGCGCTGACCTTTAGCTTAATGCGTTAAACATTCAAGCGATTGACTATATTATACTGGTTTGAAATAACACTGTCTTGATGTTTCTTTAAAATCTTCCCGGGTTGCCGGAAGATATTTGAGGGGTTGTCAATCAAAACATCAAGACATGCTCAAATCAAATCAGTATTTGATTTGTGTTTGTGTAGCTCTAACAGCTTTAGAAGCGCATCCGCACTTTCGTACAGT
>CAYVDX010000403.1:0-4473 GCA_964450485.1 uncultured Calditrichaceae bacterium | reverse complement strand
TGATAAATTGTGTATCAGGCAGTTTCAGAAACAGTTGATGGATTTCGAAAAATCATCCTTGCCATTTCACAGGCAGGGAACGGTCGCGACCGTTTCCTGCATTCATATACGATGTGCCTTTGCGGTAAACTTAAAACAATATACAAAAATATTATTGTCAAAATTAAGGGATTTATCGTAAATTGATGGCTACTTTTTAATCGCGGGGGACAATGGCAACGCAAGCAAACTGTATCTATTTCGATTTCCAGCGAAATGCTGAACGACTGGAGAGGCAATTAAAAAACCTGCAAAAACGCCATGCCCGAAAGCTTTTCCCAAACCTGAAACCGGACGCGAATATTTTAGTCTATTTCGTCCAAACCATTCTTGAGATCAACATTCAGCGGGAGTATTATCTCTCCAACACTTCGTTAAAGGCAGACCGGGTTGAATTAACCCTTCGTCCCAAAATTTTGCGACGGCTTCGCGGTGAACTGCCCAAAGGAATCACCCTGGCGATCCGGGGAAGGCTTTATCCGCCCGGCAGCGATTCACCGGAATGGATTGTCACGCAAATTACGGATATGAGCGATTCGCCGCGGCGTGATTTTGAGCTGGAGATTGCAATCACACCAAAATTTTCCGATGAAAAACGGATCGACAATTCGCTCACGCCGGCGTTGCTAGAAACGCTGCCGGAAATATCCCGGAAAACCCGGGAGAATCTCGCGCACTGGCTGGATTATCTGCAATGGAAACGCGCCATTTTAGAAAATGAACTCAACGGCATTTGCTATCTTGATGTTGCGATCACCGGTGAGCAATGGGTTTTCACGGCTGTTTTTCCCGATGAAGCAGCTTATGATGAACTGGAAAAGCGCTTGCAAAAATCCGAATGGCTGGCCGTTCCGCGGCCAATTTCCACTGATCACTGGACATTTCAACTCAGCCGAGATGCGCGATTTTTGTCATCATTTTCGCTTGGGAAATTACAGGAAATTCGCGGCGCATCGGCAACGGATCATCGCCGCGCGTTGAAAAATTGCCCCTGGCAGCAGCCGTTTTTGAAAAAACTGTGCTTTGAATTACCGGAATCGCAGCGGGAACTCATCGAAAAGGCCCCACAATCCACCCGCGGGCAAATGCAACGGGAATGGCTGCGACAAATCGCGGCAAACGGTTTTCTAACCGTATCGTTGATCGGCGATTTTACGGTGTTGCAACGTCAGCAACAGGCCCTGGAAACGCTGGAATTGCAATCCGGGTACGCGCCGTTTTTATCCGCCTGGCTTTTTGAAATTGAAAACGCCCACACGCCGCAAATCGCCACGCCGGTCAGCGATTGGCTGATGCCCGAAATCAACGACGGGCAAATGCGCGCCGTCAAAAAGATGCTCAACGCCCCGGATGTTGCCCTGGTCCAGGGGCCGCCCGGCACCGGCAAAACCACGGTGATCGGCGAAGCCATTTATCAATTTGTGCGACAGGGAAAGCGCGTGCTTTTGGCGTCGCAAGCCAATTTAGCGGTGGATAATGCCCTCGATAAGCTGGCGGCGATACCGGATATCCGCGCCATTCGTTTGGGACGCAGCCACAAACTGTCGCCGGCGGGAAAGCGCTTTGCCGAAGACCAGGTGTTGAAACATTTTTATGCGACGTTGGCGGAAGCATGCAAAGCGCGCTTTTTGCAACCGTGGCAATCGATGAGAAAAGACACGACGTCGCTCAAAAAGCAGTTGGCAGACCTGGAATTGGCGGAAAAAGCGCTGCGATCGCTGGCGTCCGAAAAAAGCGCGCTGGAAGCGCGGGAGAAAACGCTCCGCGCGGCGCTATCCGGGGAATCACAAACATTTTCCGGGAATCAACAGCGCGGCGCATATCTTTCCCTGAAAAATGACTTGACCCGGCTCATCGATTTTCTCAACGGCTCAACCGCGCCGGATATCGCCATTCCGGAAACCCTGGTGAAGCTGATTCATTCGACACTCACGGCGCCGCTGCTAAAACTTAAAAAATATAAAATAGATTTAGCCGAAAAATTTCCGGGAAATGGACCGTCGGAAACCGCGGAGCGGCAAGCCGCCTTATTTCAAGAGATATATCGAAATTGGCTGAAGCTTAAACCCGCCGTGCCGGCGCTGCGGAGCGCCATCGGGCAACTAAAAAATGCCGCTGCTGTTCCCGGCAGCGCATACGCTGACGCCGCTTTTTTCGACAAAATGCTGAATATTTTTAATGCCTTGGAAAAGGGGATTCCCTTCTCGGAAAATTTAAAAAATTCCCGTCTTAACCCGCAAAAGCGCGTTAAGTTTTTGCAAATTTCCCTGGCGGCATTGGAGAAAACCGATGCGCAGATTGAAAAAGCCCGCGTTGCGTTGTGCAAAAATCTGGCCATCATGATTTCCCGGCTGGAAACCGCCCTATCGGCGTCTCAACACGCTGTTGCGCAGTCCGCGGCGTTGGATAAATTACAGCAGAATATGGTGGAACTGGAAACGGCGCTTCGTCGGCAAGAACGGGATTTGCAGAAGCAGATTGATCAGCTTAATGCGTTGGAATTAACGCCATTTCACGCCACGGCAGACAATTTAGCGGCGATCAAACAGGCGCTGCAGCAAGCCTTGCGCGAACCGTCCGTCGATGATCCGGTGGAGCAAGCGTTTCAGAAAAAATGGGCGGCATTTTTGAACAAATGGCATCAATGGCTGACCGACCCGGCGCAAATCCGGAATGATAACCAGCATTATATCGACACTTACATCGAGCAGTGCAATGTGGTGGCGATTACCTGCAATGAAAATCCCCGGCTGTTGACGCAAAAAAATAAAAGCTGGTTTGATGTGGCGATCATCGACGAAGTGAGCAAAGCCACGCCGCCGGAACTGCTAACGCCCATGTTGTTGGCGAAGAAAACCGTTTTAGTGGGCGATCATCGCCAATTGCCGCCATTGTTTAAAGAGCGGGAGGGATCCTGGGAGGAAATTGTGATCGAGGCGGAGAAAAACAATATGCTGACGCCCGGGTTGCGCAAGCTGCTCACCCGCGAGAATTTTTTTAAATTTCGCGACATGGTCACGGCGTCGCTGTTCAAGCTTTATTTTGAAAAAGCGCCGACAGCCATTAAGGAAACCTTGCTGCTGCAATATCGCATGCACCCGGATATTATGGCTGTGGTGAATCATTTTTACGAAAACCGGCTGCAATGCGGGTTGGAAAAGCCGAATCTTCAGCGCGACCACGGCTTAAATTTATCGCGGGAAGACGGCCGCGCACTGATTACCCCGAACATGCATGCCGTGTGGGTGGATACTTCCCGCGATGCACAACATCGCCCGCATTATGAGCGGCAAAGCGGCGTTTCCAAAGTGAACGAATTCGAGGCTGATTTGATTATCAAGTTGTTACGAAAAATAAATGACGCCTATCTCGCATCGCGCGGTGTTCAGCAGCGGAAAGCAGTCGGCGTGATATCCTTTTACGGCAGGCAGGTCGCCGAAATCCGCCGCCGCTTGCAAGCCCGGCAATTCGATGCGCTCGATATTGAGGTGAATACGGTTGATCAGTTCCAGGGAAAGGAAAAACCGATCGTGCTGGTAAGCCTGGTGCGTCATACCCGGGCCGGTTTGCAAAACAACACCGCTTTTGTGACGCAGTTTGAGCGCATCAACGTGGCGTTTTCCCGCGCGCGGGAATTACTGGTCATTTTTGGCGCAACGGAGATGTTCGCCGGCTGTGAAGTAGAATTGCCGCATCTCGATCACCCCGGCTCGGTGAAGAAAAAGGTTTACGGGGAGATCATCGAACTGTTAAAACGGAAATCCTGCGTAATTCGAGCTGTATGAAAAGTAATGTCCCTATCCGCCATAAAATCCTGCTTTCCCCGAAAAAATAATCTTTCATTGTAATATGTCTTATAGGATGTTGTCGAACCACGGGTTAATTCAATATATATGGGTATAACGAACGGTATAAAAAAAAGCGGGGCGTTGAATGATACATTTTTTCTCTTCGTTATGCCAATCGCATCTTTGGACTAACCTTCGGAGGTCATATTATGTTACGATTGATCATAATGCCGATCATTGCCGGTTTTATCGCAACGATCGGAATAACGGCTGTTTTATGGGCCATCAATAAAACCGGCTGGACAAACGCGGACATGGTTCGGGCCATCGGCAGTTTTTTTACCAAGTCTTATCATAATGCCTTGCGAGTCGGTCTGCTCATCCATTTTGTCAGCGGCATGGCCATCGCGGGGATTTATTTGCATATTCTCAGCATATCCGGGTCGCCGGATTTAGAATCAGTGATTTTAATGGGCGGGGTAATCGGTTTAGGACAGGGGTTTATCGTCGGCTATGGCATCGTCAAATTTGCGGATATTCATCCGGTGGCAGCCTTCCAAAAAGCGGATTACCAGGTTGCCATCGCACATATCATTGGTCACGTGGTCTATGGTCTGTTAATCGGTCTGCTGTTCGGCGTCTTCCG
>CAYVDX010000402.1:0-4478 GCA_964450485.1 uncultured Calditrichaceae bacterium | reverse complement strand
CGCGATCCGGCAATATCCACTGCCCGAATAAAAAACGCATGATCACCGGCGGTAAGTCCATCCGCCGCGGATAAAACAATATCCCGCGCATCCCCGGAAAGCTCCTGCCAATTGCTGGTGTCATCGAGCGCATATTCAAAAAATGAAACGGTTTCGTCGCCATCTGGGTCCGCGGCTGACCAGGCAAAGCTCGCCACCGTAAACGTGGTATCGGGAATGATGTTGTTGGGCAGCCAGTTCACCTCCGGCGGCGAATTAATGATCGGAAAAAGCTGCCGCGCCGGGGTGGGATCTTCGGCGCCCAAATCATCCACGGCCTTGACCTGGAATAGATAAGTCGTGTCCGTCCCGGTGATGCGCAAGGCAAAGGTTTCCGAGCGTTCCTTGGTGAAAGTCCAGTCATCCGGGCCGGGATTTTCTTCAAACGTGTAGAAAAATCCCGTGATAAATCCATCCGGATCGCGGCCGTCCCAAAAAAACGTCTGCACGCTGGGAGTCGTATTCAGCGTATCGTCATTTTGGATAAAAACGGTTGTCTCCGGCGGTTGATTTGCATTCAACTCGCCGGTGATTTCCTTTTCGCAGCCGGTCAGGATGAAGAAAAACAGGAAACCGAGCTGGAAAAAACAGCTTATTTTTTGAAGATGTGTCAAATGATGTTCACCCTCTGAAAATGTTCATCCCGACGGTCAGGGAGAACGGTTCACAAACTTTAAATTCATGCTATCAAAACACCTCATCGAAGCAATATCATTTTCTTCGTCTGTGACAGGTTCTTCCCGCTCAACTGGTAAAAATAAATTCCCGAACCGACCGGGTTGCCCGCCTCGTTCAAGCCGTTCCAGGTAATTTCGTGGCGATTTGCCGTTTGAAAACCGTTAAACAGCGTTTGAACGCGCTGTCCCAGAATATTGTAAATTGTTAATTGATAAATGCCGGCCTGCCGAATGCTGTAGCGGATGTTGGTGCTGGGGTTGAAAGGATTCGGAAAATTCTGCGCCAGCTCGAATGCGCGGGGGATATTGTTGTCATCTTCGATGCCGACAACCACGTGCCCGATAATATCGGATGAATCCCTGGGAATAACCTTGGCGTTCCCAAAGCTAAAATATCCAAAACCCTGGATCTCCTGAAATGTATCATCAAGGGTGTACGTGGAATCCTGGTTGCCGTTGAATGCGTCTGAGAGATCATCGATTCTGAGTCCGCCCGTGCCATCATCGACCACAAATTCTCCGAAATTATTTGGTGAATCGGGAAAAGGGTCTGTGACAGTCGGTTTTTCCAAACGCACAAACACGCTTTCAAACGCTTCGGCACTTGCGCCGCCGGTGGTCATTTCACCGGTCGTCACCAAAACCGGGGCAAACACGCCAACCCCGGGCGTTACCACTTGTGAAGCGGTCACTAAATTGATGCGCGTCATCCCGAAATTTTCCTGCACGGTTCCGGTTACCTGAATCAGATCGCCTTTATCAAATGTGTTTAATCCGTCGATGACCCAAATCGCCGACCAGGCGCTGTCTTTGTCCTCAATAAAATATTCACCGATAAAATCGGTCGGATCGGTCATCACCACGCCTTGGAGCGTCACCTCAAAACCTTCATACCCGGAGGCGCTGCCGGGATAGCCGTAATTAAATTGCACGTTGGAAATGTTGAGCAAACCATCGGTCACATTGTAAAAAAAGATGCTGCCGCTTGCCTGCGAAGTATCCGCCGGAAGGGTGCTGATATTGCCGGAATTATCTGTCGCGGTGATAAAATAGCGCACAAACGCGCCTTCCGCCTGCGCCGGGATTTCCGCGGCAAATGTGTTGCCGGTCGTGTTGGACATGGGCACATCTTGAAAAGCGCCAAAATCAACGCTGTATTTTAAAGTGCTCGCGGTAATTGTCCCATCGGCATCGACAATATCGGCGGAAACGCCAACATTGTCGCTGGTCGTCGGCACGCCAATGGTTCGGCTGACAGCCGAAATTGCCGGGGGCGTCACACTAATTTTTATATAGGTCTCACTGCTGTCGGGCGGATTAATACTGGAATTGGTGTTTCCAAATCGCCCGTCGATGTAGCCAATCACGTATTCTAATGTCGTTCCGGTCGGTAAATATTCGTAAGTTCCGCCATTCAGCGTGTTACGTAAATCCGAAAAGTAAGCGCCAATGTATGTTTGACCGGTGCCGTCATCGATTGTGGCGCGGTTAAAACCGGCGGAATTGTTAACAACAGTGGCATTCTCAATACGGGTCAACATGCC
Source organism: uncultured Calditrichaceae bacterium (assembly GCA_964450485.1). Classification (GTDB taxonomy): domain Bacteria; phylum Calditrichota; class Calditrichia; order RBG-13-44-9; family J075; genus JACKAQ01. The sequence goes on along the minus strand of CAYVDX010000402.1, from coordinate 2,218 downwards.
TTCCCATTGTTCACCGCTTGCCACATCGGTTAAGCTGATATCGGCACAGGTTAATAACACCGGTTCCGGGAGTGTGTTTCCCGCGGAAATAATATCAACAGGAACGACCGGGTCTGTCAGCAGATTTAATTGGGTGAGGCTGGCCTGCCCCCCGGGGAACTCACTTACCACGCCGGTAAAATAGGCAAGAACGCCCGGCTCCAGAAAACCAAAATTAGTCTGAAGGGCATTTGCGGAAACAGTGTCATTTTGAATAACAAACATCCCGCTCCAGGGATTTGGAAAGCTGTCCGGATCAATAATAAAAGTGCCCCAACGCGCACCAATGATGAAATCACGGGGAAAATTCATCATCAATGCCTTGACGACCACCGTATCTCCAACTAGCGGCGAATCGTCATTTGTATTTGGGTCTGTAACAAAATTAATATCGCGAATACTGACGGTGTCGTAAACGGCGGTTTGTCCGAAAAGCGTTATCGAAAACAATAAAATCGCGAGAACTGAAAGTGTAAATTTTGCATGCATAGGAATACCTCGGGTTAAGTGTGTTAAAAAACCGCCAGGGTTTCCAAAACTTGGCGGTTTAATCTATTTAATCACGACAAATTTGCCGCGAGAAATTTCGCCGGAATCCAAATCTTTCACGGTGAACAGATACAACCCGGTGGCAATGGCCTGATCCGATGTTGTCACTAAATCCCAGGCATGCTCGCCGCCGGGAAAAATGGTGTTGCCTTCGGAAAATTTATCATACCATTCGATCCCTTCCCCGGCATAAGTATCGCCGTTGTGAATAAAACTGTCCACCTGGTCGCCGGCAAGCGTATAAATGCGAACCTCACAATCGCGCGGTAAATTGAAAAAATGCAGCTTGCGCTGGCGTTCCAAACCGCCGTCCCACAGGGCATTTACGCGGTACGGATTGGGATAAACGCCGATTTTGCGTTCGGTCTGCCGCGCGGTTCGCGGCGGTGTTCCCGGGCTGACGATTGCCGCGTTTTGTAAGCGGCTGCTTTCCAGGCTGGGCAGGTTCAGACGAACGTCGCCGCTGTCAAACGCGGAAACGGCAAAGGCATATTGCCAGCCGTTGTGCAATCCGTCGATCTCCAATTGATAGATATAAGTCACGGTGTCGGATTGTCCGGTTTCTGTGTTCGTAATAATTTCCTCGACTGGCTCATCCAGCCGCACCGGCGACAATCCGCTATCGTAAAACAACCCGTCGAGCCGGTCAAATTCGTGGATCAACCGCATGTTGTCAAAAATGCCGGTTTCGGAAACATCGTTCCCCAAAAAGGAACGATAAACGCGCTAACCTTCAAAATCGCGTTGCTTGGAGATCAGATCGATGGATTTCTCTGATGTGTCATCCCAGCGCAGCGTCACTTTTTGGTTTCCGGGAATGACCTTCAAACGCGGCGGCGAGGGCGGCGTGGGCAAAATATAGCGATCCAATTGACCATTGCCATTGACGTCTTCGCTGGAATCCGTGCCTAAAAAATCCAGCACATTATTGCGGTTGGAATCTTCGCCGTGATAGGCCCGCTGTGCCCAGGAAATATTTTCCAGCAACCGTTTTTTTTGCTCAGGCGTATCCCGCCGGGGCGGCTCGTTACCAAATTTTTGTCCGCAAACAATGGCAAAAACCACATTTATCGATTCATTCGGCTGAATTTTTTCAAACGGTCCGGTGGAGATAAAACTCATGTAATTGCTGGGTTGTAACGTGAGGGACACATCGGAAAAGGATTCCTGCATTCGACGGTAGCGACTGGCTTCGTCGGCCGGGGCGCGTTCAAAATCGGCGCCGCCGCCGCTAAAAAGCCACCAGTTGCGAAACATTTGCGGGTGATAATTGGCGGCCGGCGGGGCTTCCGCGCCAAGGAAAGTCAATGCGACATAACTATCGGCATTGCTGTAGTTACTTGCGCCATATTCATACGCATAGACCATTTGGGCGGTGTCGCTGTCCATAAAACCGATGCCGACATCCTGGTAAAACGGCGACCCGACCCGCGGCGAAATGTTATTGGTGTTTCGCACGACCAGGTCAGACCATAGCCCGACGTAAACATTGCTCAACGGCGCGTCCGTCACATTGGTGATGGTATAATTCATTATCACAAAGTCATCCGCAAAAGGGAAATTCCAGGCATACGACTCCAGATGAACGCTGATGCCCAGCGGTTGGTGATTGGGTATTTGAATGCTGGTT
>CAYVDX010000401.1:0-4487 GCA_964450485.1 uncultured Calditrichaceae bacterium | reverse complement strand
ACAACACGCTCAATTTTAGCAAAATCGAGCACATTATCAACTAATTGTGCTAAACGATTTCTCTCGGTTTTTATAATGCCTAAATATTTTTGTGCTTCCGAATCGTTTTTCAGATTGACATTTTTTGATAAAAAGTCACTAAACATCTTAATTGAGGTCAACGGCGTTTTCAATTCATGAGTGATCGAGGAGATAAACGTCGTTTTTTGCAGGGATAACCGACGTTGTTTTAGTAAGTTATACAATGCCACACCTGCGCCAAAAATAATCACCAGCCACAGTAGGAAAATCCCCCATAATTTGACATACAACCATCGATTACCGCCGCTTAGCAAGGGGTTTTCCAACATCGGAAAAATTGCTAATTTCCAAAAGTCCAGCGGATCACGCAGCGGCTGCTCCGCGATGGGTTCACTGATAATGGACGATTTATCGCCAAGCACAAAATTGTTATTTTCGTCAAAGATTGCGATTGTCACGTCTTTGGGAAAATCGCCGTGTTCGGTGATGTGTGGAAATAGCCGGCTTTTGAGCGTCTCCAGATTTATTACCAAGCCAAGCGCTGCTTTTACGATAAACTTTTCGTTTTCCGCCAATAAAATATATGCAACCAAATAGGGTTGCTCGACTGCAAAATCCGAAAAGTATTTAAACCGTCCGCGATACGAATGGCGTTTAAGAATGCTTTTGTTAAGCCGCTGATATAACTTTTCAACCAGGTAAGTTGTGCCAACGTTCTTTTTCTTTTGCTCTTGCAAATGAGCGTATTTTTGAGAGTAAACACTTTGTTGCTCAGGGCTTATGGATAGATTTAGCTTTTGATAAGCATGTTGAATACGTTCTAAAAAAAATTCATATTGCACGCGGTTTACTTCATCAGAATGATCCAGCAAGTCCTGGTCTAAATTTAATAAGGTTGACATCGCTTCATCAAGGCGGTTGAGATTGTCAAGCGCTCGCACGCTTTGATATTTTGCATAAAATCGAAGATGCAGGTTATTAAGATCTCTTGCCCGGGGGTATTTTTGAATCAATTGTTGATAGGTTTCATAAGCTTCTTCCCATTTTGCGTTAAACATATAAATTCGGGCAATTTCGCTAAGTGCAATCGCCCTCAACCGCGGCACTGGAAATGTTGTTGATATGTTCTGAAAAATTTTCAGGGCGTCCCAGGGACGATTTTCTGTAAATTCCAACCGTTCTGCTTCATCGCTGATTCCCCGATATTTGCGAAGCCATTTATCAATATCAGAAATGTTTTCATACACTACCGTCGTTGAGGTGGAATTATCGCGATCAAGCTTCTGCGGAAAAATTACTTTTCCGGTATTGCTCACCAAATAAGCCGCATCGATTAGCGGGTTTTTTGTAACAAATTTTTCAAGCCTTTCGCGCTGTTGGATTAGATTTTCCGTCACAAGTTTGTTCGGTTGTAATGTTTCCACCCATTTTTTATTCAGGTCTTTGAAAAGATCTTTAATTTCAGAAGTCGCAAATTCAGCAAGCCGTTGATAGCTCTCCTTAATGCGTTGCTCATACACTAATCGTTCCGATTCAATGGCCTGGACGCTGAAATATGCCAATAAAATACTTGGTATAACGATCAGCGAAATTAGGAGTATCGCAAATTTCCACTGCCAGTTACTTTTCATAATCGTTAAATTTGATAACGTTTGCGCGATCTAATCAAAAGCGAATGATTTAGCCTGATTATTTCATAAATCACCCCGGACAGCCGGGGCTGAAATGTTTTTATGAGGTTACATCAAACATTTTTACCCAGGTTGAATTTCAGGCCATTCATGGTTTTTCCATGTTTAACTTTAATTTTTTCAACCTGTTCAGTGCATTCGGTGGTGAATAATCCGGGTAAAACCATACAGGGAACGGTGTTGACGTTCCCTGTATGGTAATATAGCCTCAATTTTCGATTTTTTCAAAAGATCGAATTAACATTTTAAAAATTTTGGGTGACGAATAGTGATATCATTATACTCACACTGGCGTCACCAGAACATCTTGAGTTTTCCCCAACACGACCTGGTATGCCTTAAGCCATTCGCTATATTCTTTTTCCTGAGAAAGTTCTTCAACACGAACGCCGGCGTTATAACCCAACTGTTTTCGTAAATCGGGATTTTCTAACAATTCGATAATGGCTTTTTCTAAATGTTCTGAAGAAGCCGGTGGGACTAATATGCCGTTTACGCGATCCTGAATAATTTCCGGAATGGCGCCGGTGGTGCTGCCGATAACCGCCTTTTTCATTGCCATGGCTTCCAACATGGACAGGGGGCATCCTTCCGAATAAAGTGAGGGGAATACCATAATGTCAAAAAGCTGTAAATAATCGGCAATCTCGGCATGGGGAATTCGACCCGTGACAATGGTGCGGTCGCTTAACCCGTTTTCACGAAAATAACGCAAATGGGGTTCGCGATCTTCTTCTTTAAAGTAATCGCCGGCTAAAAGCAGTGTGAATTCGTATTTTTCCCGCAATTTTCCGAGCGCCTTGCAAAGATACACCAGCCCTTTTTTGTAGCGAAAAAGCCCCATCGTACCGATAACAGCGCCTTTTACATCAATATCCGGGCGTTTTTTGGGCGCGAGATGATCAAAATTAATCGAGTTCAGGATCGTTTTTGATTTATCAGAAATCGGCGTAACCGCCCGGTCACCTAATTCAATTAAATTTGTCGCAACAGATGTGATAAAATCCGCGTTTTTCATGGCGGATTTTACCAATGGCATGCGAACGGGATCAAAGACATATTTACCGACGTCGTTCCCGCGGATCGAGGCAATGACTTTTGCATCATGTAGTCTGCCCACCAGGCCGGCAATGTAAGCCGCCGGGTACAGAAAAAAGGCATGCAGCACATCAAAGCGATACTGTGTCTGAAAAAAATTTAAGGCGTCAAACATTTCCCGGTTATAGCGCGTCAAAACTTCGGATTCGCTTTTGCCGTTGCGCGCTTCGCCGGAGGGATTAAATACTTTGACACGGTGCGCCAACACGTTTTTTTCCCGGGTGCTGGTGTAGCTTTCATCAAACGGAAGCGGCGCGTTGTGTTTTTGGAATGCGACGACATGAACCTCCGCGCCCCGGTTTGCCAGCATATTTGCGACCCGGAAAGCCGAGTGCCCCACGCCGCCTAACTGCGGGGGATATTGTCCGGTTACAATACACGTTTTAAATGACATTTATGGACTCCTGTATCTATTTGTTATTCCCACAGTTAAAAGGGAAAAATAATGAATCTCTCTCAAAAAATTTTGACGTTAAACAATAAACCGGGAAAAAGAAATTAATGATTTTGACGCAATCTAATTTCCAATTTCCCGCGCAATTTCAATCACTTTTTTAGCGTTGTTGTCCCAGGTTCGTTCGCTAAAAACCCAATGCCGGGCATTTTTTCCCAACGTTTCTCTCAATCGCTGATCTTTTGCCAGCGTTGAAATGCGATCAGCAAGTTGATTAATGTTGCCGGCTTCGAAGAGCAATCCGGTTTCTCGATGGCGAACGATCTCTTGCACCTGCCCGATTTTTGCGCCGATGACCGCTTTGCCCATGGCCATGTATTCAAAAATTTTGATCGGCGAAAAATAAAAATTGTCATTGGGAATGTAGGGCGCAACCGCGATATCCATGGCGCCGATGTATTGCGGAATATCGCCATATTTAATTTTCCCGGTAAAGGTTACTGATTGGCTCATTTCCGATTTTTCCGCCAGGTTTTCCAGTTTTTCCCGTTCCGGCCCGTCGCCGACAATCAAAACGTGCAGATTGGAAAAATCTGAATGCAGCGATTTAAAAGCTTGCAGCAATGTTTCCGTGCCGTGCCAGGATTTTAAGCTGCCGACAAATCCGACAACTGTTTTATCACCCAAATGGAATTTGTTGCGTATTTTTTTCCCGGTGATTGTATTTCCAAAACGGGCCGGATCAATCGCATTCGGGCTGACCGAAACCCGCGAACCGACGACGCCGCACATCTGCACAAATTCTTTTAATTCTTTGGAAACAACCAAAACGTGATCGCTTTCCTGGTATATGCGTTTTTCCATCTTTTTGGCCAGCGCTTTCATCTCAAGCCCCCGCATTTTTTCCTGCTCATAGGCCAAGGGCGCATTGACTTCCAAAATGTGGGGAATGCCCAACATGCGGGCAAATTTGATCCCGGCATAATTAAACAGCGTGTAGCGTTCGTAAATCAGATCGATGTTTTGCGATGTTAAATAATCCGCGACACCGTTATAAAGCGCGGTGTTATAAAGCAGGTTGCGTATTTCGTGGCGGATTCGCGTGCTGGTTTCCAAAAATGGGTCAAGCTCGCGCAATTCCCGGATAAATTCCAGATGTGTCGGACGCGGCAGCACGGACAGACAGCTCAGGCTGCCCAACTCCGGGTCAAATGTAATATCAACTTCCGGCGGCGGCGAAACGATGGTGAACGGATCGTCGTTTTGCAGCCCTTCTTCACCCA
>CAYVDX010000400.1:0-4495 GCA_964450485.1 uncultured Calditrichaceae bacterium | reverse complement strand
CGTGTCGGTCGTGTTGGTGTTGGTGGAAGGGCGGCCGCGCATCATCACGCCAGTTGTCGAAAAGGCCGACGCCATTTTGATGGCGTATCTGCCTGGACCGGAAGGCGGACAGGCCATTGCCGATGTGTTGTTCGGCGATTTTAATCCTTGCGGAAAATTGCCCATTACCTATCCCCGGCATCCCAACGACCTGGTTTGTTACGATCATAAACCCATCGAAACGGATGACCCGAATAAACACCAGCCGCTTTACGATTTTGGCCATGGGTTGAGCTATACAGATTTTGAATACCGCAATTTAACCATTTCGACAGACAAGTTGCAAGCCGGGCAACCGCTTACGGTACAAGTCTCGGTAAAAAATACCGGCAGCCGCGCCGGAAAGGAAATTGTCGAATTATATCTCAGCGATTTGGTACGCTCGGTTTCACCGCCGGTGCGGCAGATAAAATGCTTTGAAGGCGTGACGCTGCAACCCGGCGAAAGCAAGACGATTGAATTTTTGATCAATGATGACGATCTGGCATTTTATGATCGTCGGAATCGCCGCATGGTCGAACCGGGTGATTTCAAGATTACCATTGGGGATCAATCCGCGGTTTTCACCCGATTGCAGGCCAGTGAATAAACGCGAAAAGCATTGAAAACCATTTTTTTCCCCCGTTACCACGCTGTATAATCATAACGATATTGTGATCACACCACAGGAGGCGCATTTATGGTTTTTGAATTATCTACAATTGATTATGCGGTCATCGCATTTTATTTCATCGCAGTATTTATGATTGCCTGGGTTGCCACAAAGCGCGAAAAAGTTCAGGAATCCTCCACGGGTTATTTTTTAGCGGGCCGAAACATTGGCTGGTTTGTAGTCGGCGCCTCGCTTTTTGCCTCGAATATCGGTTCGGAACACTTAGTGGGATTAGCCGGTACCGGCGCCGACAGCGGCGTGGCTGTTGGGCAGTTTGAAATATTGGCATCATTGATTTTATTGATTTTGGGATGGATTTTTGTGCCGTTTTACATCAAAAGCGGCATATTCACCATGCCGGAATTTTTGGAACGCCGCTATTCTCCGGGCGCGCGAACCTATCTTTCCTGGGTATCGATCCTGAGTTATGTGCTCACCAAAATTTCCGTCACCATTGCCGCGGGCGGCATCGTTTTTGAAGCAATGGGTATTGGCTTTTGGACCGGCGCCATGGTTGTGGTGGTTGCCACGGGTATTTACACGGTGTTGGGCGGGCTGCGCGCCGTTGTTTATACGGATTTGATGCAAACCTTCGTGCTCATCGGCGGATCAGTGATCGTCACTGCGATGGGATTGTGGAAATTAGGCGGCTGGAATGTCATGTACGAAACGGCCGGCAGCAGTTTTTTTGATATGTGGCAACCTTCAAGTCATCCCGATTTTCCCTGGACGGGCATCCTCTTCGGCGCGCCGATTTTAGGGGTTTGGTATTGGTGCACCGACCAATTTATCGTGCAGCGGGTGCTCTCCGCCAAAGACATTGACAACGCTCGTCGCGGCGCCATTTGGGGCGGATTTTTGAAGGTGCTGCCCCTGTTCATTTTTGTCATTCCCGGCGTCGTAGCATATAGTTTAGCGCAAAAAGGGTTTATCACTTTGGATTCATCTGATCAAGCCCTGCCGGTTTTAATTGGAACCCTTTTGCCGATAGGGCTAAGAGGGCTGGTGATTGCCGGGTTGTTGGCTGCGCTGATGAGCTCGCTTTCTTCGGTTTTTAATTCCTGCTCAACCCTGATCACTTTGGATATTTACAAACGCAGACATCCGGAAGCGCCGGAGAAACGATTGGTGCGAGTGGGGCAGGTTGCCACTGCGCTGTTGGTCGTATTCGGATTGGTTTGGATTCCGGTGATGAGCAGCATTTCCGAACAGCTTTACAAATACCTGCAAAGCGTGCAAGCGTATATTTCCCCGCCGATTGCGGCGGTGTTTCTGTTGGGCGTATTTTTTAAACGCCTCAATGGTCGGGGCGCCATGGCTGCCTTGTTAACCGGCGCGGTCATTGGATTGGCGCGGCTGACCCTGGAAATTTACAAAACCAGCCTCGATGGATGGCTATTCGTTTTTGCGGATATAAATTTTCTACATTTCGCGGTGTTTCTATTCATCATTTGTTCTGTGGTGCTGGTGTTGGTAAGCATGAGCGCGCCCGCCCCGGCAGCAGAAAAAGTCGCCGGCTTAACCTATGAAACATCAACCGAAACCAAAGGTAATCCTGCCTGGAAACGACGGGATTTGCAATTATCAATTTTATTGGCGATAGTGGTTGGCGCGGTGTGGCTCTATTTTAGCGGGTGATTAAATGGTCCTTACATAATGCCCTGAACCGGACATTTGCAGTGAGAGTGAAGATGAAAAAATGGAGTAAAATCATCATTTTTTTGTTGACGGCGTTGCTTGTTTTTGGGCATTCGCAGAACAAAGATATGATCTACAACATCCCGAAGATTGATGATCTGAAAATAGACGGCGTGTTAGCAGATTGGCAAAATCGCGGATTAAATATCCCGCTTTATGCCGATCGATATGGAAACCGAACAGCGCCGAGTGATTTTTCAACGGATTTTACACTGGCCTGGAATGAACGCGGCATGTTCCTGGCGATTCGGGTCAGCGATGATGTTTTCTACGAAAATCCCGATATAAATCGCCTGTGGAGCGGCGATTGTATCGAAATATTTATGGCCGGACAAAAGGGCGCCAACGATTATATTCAATTTATCATCTCCCCGGGAATGACAAACCCGCACCCGGAACTGCGCGATCAATCTTATGACCATCGTAAAAGCGCTGCATTAAAAAAAATCCCGCTTGAAATAACGGTTGCCCGCACTCGTAAAATGAATGGGTATCAACTGGAAGCCTTTTTGCCGTTTTCGCAACTGGACATTCATCCCAAACTGGGCCGGGAAATGGCTTTTCAAATATACCTGACCGATTTTGATGAAAAAACCGGCAAAAATAGCCATCACCATGTTTGGTATTATCAATGGGAAACCCATGCAAATCCGGCGGCCATGCAGCGCATTCGCTTGGCGGAAACAGCGACCCGCCAGGTGTTAACCACCGTAAAAGCCGGCATCGAAGACGCTGAAAGACTTTATGTCGAGGTATATGCTGACCCGGTTTTAGCCGGTAAACTTGTTCGTGTTCAGTTAGATGGCAAATCGCTGTTTAGCGGAAAATTAACGAAAAAGCAGGATGTATGCGGATACACCGGCTTCACTCCGTTATCATCCGCGGAAAACGGCGAAAGTTTACAAGTCCTGGTCGCCGGAGATACGGTTGATCAATTTGATATAAATTACCTGCCTTACCGCTATGTTAACCGCAAACCCTATCCTTTTGAACCGGAGATACAACATTACGAGTTTCTGGATAAAAAAAATCCGTCGCCTCAAAACGCGATTCTTTTTGTCGGCAGCTCCAGCATTCGCATGTGGAAAACACTGGAAAAAGATATGGCGCCGCTGACGGTGATCAACCGTGGATTTGGCGGTTCGCAGGCTGAACACGTCGTGCATTTTTTTGATCGAATCGTGCTGCCATACCATCCAAAAGCAATTGTTTTTTACGAAGGCGACAACGATATTGCCGTGGGAAAAAGCCCGGAAGAAATTTTGACGCAAACCCGCATTTTCTCCGATAAAGTGCATCAGGCCTTGCCAAATGCCCGAATTTATTTTTTATCCATCAAACCGAGTTTTGCCAGGTATCACCTTTGGGAAACCATGCGGCAAGCGAACGCGCTGTTAAAAAACTACGCGCAACAACATGATTTTCTGACATTTATCGATATTAGCGAGGCCATGCACGACAGCGACGGCAAGCTCCGACAAGACATCTTTTCGGGAGACGGGCTGCACATGAATGAACGCGGCTATAAAATCTGGACGGATATCATCAAAACGCGATTGTTGATGACGCTGAAATAACGCTGGTATTGTTGGATTACTCAGGACAAAAAATTAAACCTGCTGACTGAACCCAAAGACCCTCTCCTTATAAATTCAACCAACATTTTTTCATTTCTTCCGGCTTTTTTGCTGTAAAAATCGAAGATAGCTGAAAACAGCAGCAAAAAAGCGCGATGATTTTGCATGCGCCATGTTTGTTGTGAAAGGGGAATTTAACGCCGCACGAAGTGAAGACGATCATCACGCGGCCAGGGGAGGGGGATTAAAATTGTGTTTACCGGGGATATTTTTCAGATCGATCATCCCTACCTGGGCAGCTCGTCGAATGGTTTGAGCTATTTGGTTGAGCGAATGAAAGGTCAGGCGCTTTACGCGCACATCAACCTGGAAAAAGGCGAGCGTTCCGAGTTGGCGGAGTTGGCGAGCAACTTGTTGTAAACCCGCGGCGGCGTTTGCCGGGCGTTACACCCCAATATCCTCGTTCCACAGTCGCGGATGATTTTTGATAAACGTTTGCATCAGGTGATAGCATTCCGGATCATCGATG
>CAYVDX010000399.1:0-4518 GCA_964450485.1 uncultured Calditrichaceae bacterium | reverse complement strand
TAAGGACAGAATGATTATTTTTTATGAATTTAATGATTCTGCCAACAAATCATTCTGCCGAATCCTTTATTACCCGAAATTTTTAAGATAAAATCAAATATTACAGTAAGTTAAATTCATTTTAAATAAAACCTGTGCATAATGCAGGTTAGGAGGATTGATAATTTCCCACGAGTGCAATCGGCCGTTTATTGCGCGAATGTCAGTTTTGTTGTATATTTACGAAGACTTTTCAGAGGTGAATGATGGATTTACACGACATTTTAGCAGATATACATGCGCTTGAAGAGGAATTGCTCGGTTTCGAACGAAAATACGGCATCCGTTCCGAGACATTCTATGCCGCTTATATCAATGGCGAAGAGCCGGAAGATGAAAGCTGGGTTTTAGACTTTGGGGAGTGGGCAAGCGTCTATAAAACCTGGTTAGCCCGGCAGGCGGATTATCGAAATAAAATTCAAAAGGTTCAACGCCGCGCGCCCGGTTTGGAAGGCTTAATAAAAGTTCATTCATGAGCAACCCATTAAGAACACCCGAAGATTATGAATTGTTTTTATATACGATTATGGAAAATTTTTCCTCTGTGCATCGTTCAACAGTAACTTTGGTGCGAAGGGGCGCTTCGTTAGCGCGAGTTGCCGGAACGCTTTTTTTTGATTTTGATTATCGTATCATTGTTCGTGAACGACTATTATTCCACACACAGCCGGCATTAATTGATTGGTACGGATATGAGTTTTGGAAAGGGAATAATAAACTGTTTTGGTATGATTCTCAATCACACCCCAACGATCCAACGCTTCAAAGCTCCCATCCTCATCACAAACACATTCCGCCTGATATTAAACATCACCGGATTCCCGCGCCGCAAATGAGTTTTATGAAGCCGAACTTACCGGTTTTGATCAAAGAAATTGAGGAATTGATAAACAATATAACCAAAAGACAGGATGAAGATGCTTAAAGAAATTAACATCAACAATTTTGAATCGGAAGTATTGCAATCGGAGCAGCCGGTGGTGGTGGACGTTTGGGCGCCGTGGTGCGGTCCCTGCAAAATGATGGAACCGCATTTTAAGGAAGCCGCCGAACAGTTTGCCGGAAAAGCCCGTTTTGTCAAACTCAACGCCGATAAAAATCAGGAAATCGCCCGCCGCTACAAAGTGATGGGAATCCCCACGTTGCTGTTTTTTAGCCACGGCTTTTTGGTTGATCGAAAAACCGGCGTTCAAAAAGCCAACGCCATTTCAAAACGGGTGGAAAATTTGTTAAGCTACTCCGCGGAAGATGCTGAAAAAAATGAATTTACCGGCATTTTCCGCTGGCCATTTCGCCGCAAAAAAAGTCAAAAGTAGAGCGGAATGCTTGGTAGTGAATTTTTCAATCTTCAATCTTCATTTTTCAATAACAACGGAGCGAATCAATGGCAAAAATCACATTCTTAGGCGCGGCGGGAACAGTAACCGGCTCCCGGCATTTGCTGGAAATTGACGGAAAAAAGATATTAGTGGACTGCGGTTTATTCCAGGGGAGCAAAAAGAACCGGCTGCGTAATTGGGAGCCTTTTCCAATGGATCCGGGGCTGGTCGATATGATTTTATTGACCCACGCCCACATCGATCACAGCGGATATTTGCCGCGATTCGTGAAAGAAGGCTTTTCCGGGCCGATTTATTGCACCCATTCGACCGGCGATTTGATTGAAATTTTGCTGCGGGACAGCGCCCACCTTCAGGAAGAAGATGCGCGTTATGCCAATCGAAAAGGTTTCTCAAAACACAAACCGGCCAAGCCCCTTTATACGGTTGAAGACGCCGAGGATGTTTTTTCGTTCACCCTCCCGATTTACTACAATGATGATATTCGCCTGACGGAAAAAGTTCGCGCAAAATATCGCGACGCCGGGCATATTTTAGGCTCATCGTTTATCGATATTAAATCCCGGAACGGCGACCGGCAGCGAAAAATTATCTTTAGCGGCGATCTCGGTCGCCCAAAACGCCCGATTCTGCGCGATCCGGTTCAGGCATTTAACGCGGATTACCTGGTGTTGGAATCCACTTACGGCGATCGGTTGCATGAGGAACAGAATCCACGCCAGGCGTTGGCTGACGCGATTAATCGCGGGGTGGATCGCGGCGGCGTGATTGTGATTCCCGCGTTTGCGGTGGGGCGCACCCAGGCGCTGCTGTACGTCATTCGTGAGTTGGAGGAAAACAAGCAAATCCCCGAGCTAAAAGTGTTTATCGATTCACCGATGGGCATCAATACGACCAAGATTTTCAAACGCAATATCTCGGATTATGATTTGGAAAGCCGGGTGGAAATGATCCGCGGCAAGCAGATTTTTCATCCCAAAAAATTGAAATATTGCCGGTCGCGAAACGAGTCAAAATCCATCAACACGCATAAAAGCCGCGCCATCATTATCTCATCAAGCGGGATGGTCACCGGCGGGCGAATTCTGCATCATTTGGTGCAGCGTTTGCCGGATGAACGGAACACCATTCTTTTTATCGGATACCAGGCGCATGGCACGCGCGGCCGCGATATTTTGGAAGGCAAGCCGGAAGTGAAAATTCATGGGCAATATATTCCGGTGCGGGCGCGGGTCGAAAGCATTTCCGGCTATTCCGGTCACGCGGATTATAATGAAATTCTTGCCTGGCTGATGGGCTTTAATAAAAAACCGGAGCGCACATTTTTGGTGCACGGCGAACCAAAATCATCGCAAGCATTAGCGGAAAAAATCCGGGAAAAATTCGGATGGGATGTAGAGATTCCCAAGCTTGGGCAAAGCTTTGAGCTTGATTTGTAAGCGCCTGAAACCTTGAAGGTTTGTTGATTATTTTTAGACGTGTGCTCGTAAACCTTCAAGGTTTTTGAGCGTTAAAACGATATTTTTAATCTATTAACTGATGCGCGCTTATTGCTTGTAAGCTCTTAAAAGGGCTATAAAAGGTTTCTAGCATCCTTGCAGCCCCACGATGAATCGTGGGGCAAACACATTGTTTTATTTGACGCTATTAGCCCCGCCCTTCAGGGTGGGGGCCCTTTTGGGCCGTAGCGCGTAACATGAGCTATTAACATCAAAAGGAGCGACAGATGGCAGAAAATATTAAAGAAAACGTTACCATTCAATTGATGGAAAACGGCCCGCTGATTGTGAAGGGGCTAAAAACGCTGCGGGATGCAAATGGCAATCCCGTTGAAATGAAAAAAGATACCATTGCGCTGTGCCGCTGCGGCGCATCCCAAAACAAGCCGTTCTGCGACGGCGCGCATAAAAAGATCGGTTTTACCGGGTAACCCGGAAAATGTCGCTTTGGTGCGCTGAATTACAGTCTTGCCGGGGAAACCGTGCGAATTTATCAGACTCGCAGCGGGTTAACCGAATAAAAAAATCAGAAAACAATCGCTTACAATGAAAGTTTCAAAAGATACGACTCACAAACTAAACGGCGGTAAAAATGGCATTGCACTCGGCGCGGGGGCGGGAATGATTTTTGGCGCGGCATTCGGAAGCCCGGCTGCTGGGCTGGTGCTCGGAGCGTGTCTCGGGCTTGTGCTTGACGCCGTGTCGGGGCGTTCGGAAAAGGAGTAGGGGAGAATTGCCCAGGTTCCTGAAATCAGCGTAAAAAAAATAAAAGAGGAAAGTTTATGCGGGTACCATATAAATTTGAAAGCTGGGATGCGCTTTATCGCGAACAGGATGACACGACAATGCCCTGGTATTACGAGGGAATCGACCCGGATTTTGCGGCGGCATTAAAAGAATTCGACATTTCCGGCGGAAAAATACTCGATTTGGGCAGCGGTCCGGGATTGCAGTCGATTCACTTGGCAAAAAAGGGTTTTGAGGTAACGGCGTCGGATATTTCACCCACCGCGATTAAAAATGCCGGCCGCAGGGCGGCATCGGAAAACGTGACCGTCGATTATCGACTGGATAATATTTTGGATTCAAAGATTACGGAAACGTTTGATCTCGTGTTCGACCGGGGCGTTTTTCATATTTTTGATCCGGAGGAACACGACACATATCGAAGCCAAATAAGCAATTGGCTCAAACCCGGCGGCTATTTTTTTCTCAAATGTTTCGGTCCGAATGAACCCGGCACGGATGGTCCCTATCGAAGAACGCCCGAAGCGGTCGTTGAAATTTTTGGCGATTATTTTTCATTGCACAGCCACAAAGAGACGATTTATTACGGAACCCGCCAACCGCCGCCCCAGGCTGTTTTTTATGTTTTTAAAAAATGAAACGCATCTGATTTTTTATCGCGGAATCACAACTACCTGGCAGTGTAAATATTTTGAAAGCGTGATGCGTGATGCGTGATGCGTGATGCGTAAAGACCTCTTTTTTAAATAATTACGAATCAATAATTACGAATCACACATCACGATATGTGTCTTCTTTCCCGTAAAAAATATCACGAGAAGCAAAAATGATAATTCTTGCTTTGGAAATGCGGTCATGTCATTGTAAGTCAGGGCCGTGTTAGTTAAACGAAA
>CAYVDX010000398.1:0-4520 GCA_964450485.1 uncultured Calditrichaceae bacterium | reverse complement strand
CAATATATGTCCGCCGGTGACCGCGGATCTCCGCTTCGTCGCGCACGCCGCCCAGCGAAATCCGCACGAAATTTCTGCCCAATGCACGGGCGATGGATCTCCCCAAGGAGGTTTTGCCAACCCCGGGCGGCCCGACCAGGCACAGAATCGGCCCCTTCATCGAATTGACGCGTTTTAACACTGCTAAATGTTCGATAATGCGTTCCTTTGGTTTTTCCAATCCAAAATGATCTTCATCGAGCATCCTTTGCGCTTCGCTTATGTTCAGGCGATCCCGGGTATGCGTTTTCCAGGGCAGACGGATCATCCAGTCCAAATAATTGCGAATGACGGTATATTCAGGGGAAAATGGAGGAATTTTTTTCAATTTGCTTAATTCATCAAGGCATTTGTCCAGCGCATATTCCGGCATTTTTGCCGCTAAAATATCTTCTTCTAATTTGAATATTTCCGGCGACACAATTTCATCTTCTTCGCCTAACTCGGTATTGATGATCTTGAGTTTTTCCTGCATGTAATAATTACGCTGATTTTTAAGCAAATTTTCCTGCACCTTTTGATCAATATCCTGTCGCACCCGATGATAGCTGATAATTTGCCGCATCAACTCCAGCAGCATCATCAGCCGTTTTTCAATATCCGGTTCCTGTAAAATTTTCTGTTTTTGGCGGGCATCGGCATGGATATTGAGTGCAACGAAGTCAATCATCCGGTAGGGATCGCCCTGGTGATGGAGATGTTCCAGCATTTCATCGGGCAATGCAGGCGTAAAACTCAGGTAATCCTGAAAATAATGAAATAATTGTTTGAGATACGTCTCCGACAGGTCTGTCAGATCGTTCATTTCTTCAAAAATATCTATCTCTGTTTGAAAATATTGCCGGTTTGGCTTAAACCGATTGATCCGTGCGCGAATAATCCCTTCAACAACCACTTTTGCGTGTCCGTTCGGGAATTCCAAAATTTGTAAAACGCGGCAAATCGTCCCCACGCGATAGAGATCAGATGAGCGAATTTTTTCTTTTTCCGAGTCTTTTTGGGTCGAAACGATCAATAAATTACCGTTGCGTTTTGCCATCTGCAATGCGGTTAATGATTTTTGACGCCCAACCAATAGTGGAACGACGGAATATGGAAATACAACCAAATCGCGGATTGGCAGTAAAGGCAATGTGCTGGGGATTTCTAAAATATCATCGCCTTTAAGTATTTTTTGATGATCTTCCATGTGATTCCTTTTATACGAATGATTGAAATTAATCACTCTATCCAATCAATGTTCTACGCGATTGTGCCGTTAAAAGAAGGAAGGGCGAACCCCTTGATTCGCCCAGGTAGAACAAAATTGTATTTTAGTGAAGGTGCGACATTATGCCGATTGACGGGATTTTTCGATTTTTAGGACCGGCTCGGCGTTTCCAAGAATGACTTCCTCGGTTAGCAGGCATTCTTTCACGCCTTCCATCGATGGAACTTTGAACATCACGTTGAGCATTACTTTTTCCAGAATTCCCCGCAAGCCCCGGGCCCCGGTTTTTCGTTTGCGCGCTAATTTAACCACTTCACGTAACGCTTTGTCGGTGAATTTTAATTCAATGCCTTCCAATTCAAATAGCTTTTTGTATTGTTTGATGAGGGAGTTGCGTGGCTCTACCAAAATGGATAACATTTCTGATTCGCTTAAATCCCGCAAGCCCACGAGAACCGGCAAGCGCCCGATCAATTCCGGGATCAAACCGAATTCGATGAGATCTTCCGGTTCGACAAAAGCAAACAGCTCGCTGTCGGTAAGTCCCTTGGCTGATTTCAATTTAGCGGCAAATCCCA
Organism: uncultured Calditrichaceae bacterium; assembly: GCA_964450485.1. Classification (GTDB taxonomy): domain Bacteria; phylum Calditrichota; class Calditrichia; order RBG-13-44-9; family J075; genus JACKAQ01. Next base: position 2,693 of record CAYVDX010000398.1, on the reverse strand, counting down.
TTGTTTTTTCGCCGATGCGTTTTCGGATGATGTCTCCCAATCCGTCAAATGCGCCGCCGCAAATAAACAGAATGTTTTTTGTGTTGATATGAACCATTGGCGCTTCCGGGTGCTTGCGCCCGCCCTTGGGCGGAATCGCGGAAACGGTTCCTTCCAAAATTTTAAGAAAAGCCTGCTGAACACCTTCGCCGGAAACATCCCGGGTAATCGACGGGCTGCCGGATTTTCGGGCAACTTTGTCAAGTTCGTCGATGTAAATGATGCCACGCTCGGTTGCGGGAACGTCATAGTTCGAGGATTGATAAAGGCGGACCAAAATGTTTTCGACGTCTTCGCCGACATAGCCGGCTTCTGTCAGGGTCGTTGCATCCGAAATGGAAAAAGGCACGTGTAGAAGCCGCGCCAAAGTCTGCGCAAGCAGTGTTTTACCGACGCCGGTGGGGCCGAGAAATAAAATGTTGCTTTTTTCAATCTCAATGTCATCCGAAAAGTCTTCCACGGAAATTCGTTTGTAATGGTTATAAACGGCGACTGAAAGGGCTATTTTTGCCTCGGTTTGCCCGATGACAAATTGATCTAAAAAATCTTTAATTTCCCGGGGTTTGGGAAGCGTAAACTCCCCGCGTTGAAATTGTGAGTAACGCGAATTGCGGAGTATTTCATTTGCACTGTTGATGCATTGATCACAAATACTGGCGGTTTGTCCGGTGACTAATTGAGACACCTGGGTTGTTTTCCGTCCACAAAAGGAACAATGGGTTTCGTAGTCGTAAAAATCTTTTTTTGCCATAAAAACATCTGCTTTTAAATTCTATAATACTTGTTAATCGATGTTAAAATTAATCGTGTTCTGCCGTTTTTTCGTCTGCGCGACGCGCCAGAATTTCATCTACAATGCCATATTCCAGGGCCTGGTTTGCTGTCATAAAAAAGTTGCGATCGGTGTCCTGTTCGATGCGATCGATCGGCTGCCCGGTTGTTTCGGCAAGAATTTTGTTCAGTCTGTCGCGCATATTCAAAATTTCCTGTGCATGAATATCAATGTCAGATGCCTGTCCTTCCACGCCGCCAAGGGGTTGATGGATCATAATACGCGCATTCGGTAATATAAAACGTTTTCCTTTTTTTCCGGCGGCAAGCAAGATGGCGCTCATGCTGGCCGCTTGCCCGATACAAGTTGTTACCACATCCGGTTTAATATACTGCATTGTATCGAAAATAGCCAGTCCCGCGGTAACTATTCCGCCAGGGCTGTTGATGTACAGATAAATTTCCTTGTCGGGGTCATCTGCTTCAAGAAACAGTAGCTGTGCAATGGTCAGGCTGGCGATATTATCATCGATGGGCGTTCCCAAAAAGATGATGCGTTCTTTTAACAATCGTGAATAAATATCATACGCGCGTTCTCCACGACCGGTTTGTTCAACAACCATTGGAATTAATGGCATTTAAAATTCCTCCCAGGATAATTGTGGTTAATTTTGATTTTTTTCTTCAACGGTTTTTCTTTTTTTAGACGCGGTTTTTTTGAGGGAAGACGATTCTTTGGCTTTTGGGGGTTCATGCGGTTTTATATCGGTAATTTTGGCGTTTAATTCCAGAAATTTTTTCACTTTTTCATCGAGCATATCCTGGCGAATTTGCTCGACATAAGAGCTGTTTTTTAAGATGGTCTCTTTTTCTACCTGACGATAGGGCAGCGATTCGATTTTTTGAAAAACTTCCGCGTCTGAAACGTTAATATTCTCGGCTTTAGCCAGCGCTTGCTTTAACAAATGCCAGCGAATCTCATAAATTGCATCCACCCGGTATTGTTTGCGTATTGTTTCATCGTCAATTGTTACTTTTGGGCTCTTTTGTCGCACATCGTGTGCGATATATTTCAGGTAATTATGAACCATGGATTCAGGAACATCAAACGGATTTTCTTTTAACACCTCATCGATCAATCTTGAATACACTTGCTGCTTGCTGCGTTCTTCGAGCCGTTCAAGCATGCGTTGCCGAATATCATTTCTGAGCTGCGCCATCGTGTCCAGATTATCATCACCCAAATTTTTCACAAACTCATCGTCAAGTTCAGGAAGTTCCTGTTCTTCGACCGAGACAGCCGTTGCTTTGAAGCTTACAATTTTGGGCGGCTGATCTGCCGGTGCATCCGGCAGTCTGACCGTTTTTCTAAGAATTCGATCCTCTTCTTCTTTGATGCCGATAAGCTGTTTTTCTAACCCCGGTTCAAACTCTCCGGAACCGAGTTTGACCACAACGTTGTCGTATTTCCGGCCAACAATGGGCACGTCCCCTGCGCCGAGTTCCTGAAGCGTCAGGTTAACGATATGCCCCTCTTCAGCCTGATCCACTGCTTTTACCGTCGCAAAATTTTGGCGTATTTCTTCTAATGATTCATCGATCATTCCTTCAGTTACTACCGGGATTTCCCGTTCCACGGTTAAGCCTTTGTATTTTTTTAGCGTTATCGCAGGTTCAACTTCTAACTCAATTTGAAATTCGAGACCATCGTTGACATTTTCAAATTTTAAATTGCTGATTTGCCCCTGTGAGATGGGGTTTAGTTTTGACGCATCCAGCACCTTTGTGTAGTATTGCGATATCGCTGATTCCAATACGTCTTTTTTTATAACATCGGCATAACTCTTTTTTAGCAACCCCAGGGGCACATGTCCTTTACGGAA
>CAYVDX010000397.1:0-4521 GCA_964450485.1 uncultured Calditrichaceae bacterium | reverse complement strand
TGGTCGTGAACACCAGGCGGCCATTGCTTTGATTTCGTTTGACTAACAAATCCAGGCCAGGTTCATAAATCGGGATCCTACCATCGTGGAGTTGGCTGATTTTAGATTCGTCTCTATCCATGCAAATTACATGATTCCCGCTTTCCGAAAAACATGCGCCGGCAACCAGCCCAACATACCCGGTACCTATAATCGTTAATTTCATCACGGCTCCTTGTTAGTACAGCATTTATAATTTAAGTTGTTTTTGTGCCTACCTTACGTCTTTTTAAATCGTGACCGTAATAACTGTAGTACTGATAATAATAGTGATAATAATACGAGCCATAAGAGCGCTCCATATTTACACCATTCAAAAGACAACCGATAATATTGGCATTTACGTTATCCAATAACGATTTTGCGCGTCGAACCGCATTTTGATCCGTTTGATGCGCCTTGATGACCATGATGACGCCGCCCAGTTTTGTGCTTAAGATTGCAGCGTCGGTAACAGCAATTATCGGCGGACTGTCAAATAAAACCATATCAAATGTTTCTCGCGCCTGGGCAATGAACTCATCCATCTCCTCCGAAGCTAAAAGTTCCGAAGGATTGGGCGGCAGGGGGCCGGAGCTTACAATATACAAATTATCCACAAAAGTCGGTTTGACCACATCTTCAAGTTCTGATTTACCCATTAAAAAATTCGTGATACCGCGATCTTTTTTGAGGTTGAAAATCGAATGAACGACCGGCCGCCTCAGGTCCGTGTCAACCAAAAGGGTTTTCCCGCCCATTTGGGCCATGGTAATGGCCAGGTTTGCAATTGTTGTGGATTTACCTTCCTTCGGCGTTGAACTCGTTACCATTAAAGTTTTATTTTTCACTTTCATTTGCTGGAATTGAATATTTGTGCGCAAGGTGCGAAACGCTTCGGATACCGGCGATTTCGGATCGATATGTGTCACTAAACGCGCCTCGGAAGGCTCGGCAAGGCTCAGGCTTTTGCCATTGCCGCCATGCCCGTTTGTGGAAATTTGCTTCCGGAAAACCTCTTTTTGCGAAATCTCCGGGATAATTGCTAAAATCGACAAACCGATTTTCTCTAAATTTTCAGGATTTTTGATCGAATCATCTAAATATTCCATTAAAAAGGTTAAGCCGATACCTAATCCTAATCCCAAAATCGCACCTAAAAGTAAATTCCGGGCTTTTTTAGGGCTGACGGGATATTCCGGTTCAATCGCACCGTCAACCACTCGAATTAATTCTTTTTGACCGGCTTCGGCGATTTTAGTCTCTTCTAACTTCTCTGTTAACAATATAAAAGTGCTTTTGTGAACTTCTACATCGCGCTTTAGACGGGCAAGTTGAAGCCCTTCTCCGGGTAGCGCCTCCAATTGCCGTTCATATTGACTAACGATATCCCTAAGTGCATTAATTTTTGCCCCATTGCCCTTAATTTTGGTTTCCAATTCCAATTTTGTTGTAATCATTTTCTGGGCAATCTCTAATGGATCGGAAACCATGCTGGTATTTGCGATCCGTTGTGCTTCTTCTTTTAAACGTGCTTGAACTGCTTCAATCCGCTTTTTTTGCGTTAGCATCTCAACCTGGTAAACTTTTGGGTCAATGGTTGGTTCTTGCGCCAACAGTGTTTCATATTTTACTTTATCATTTACAATTTTGGCATATTCTTGTTGCAATTCCAACAAAAGCGGGCTGGATATTTGAGTGACATCCGAAGCCAATAACCCCCGGCGTTCTTCTAATTGTTTTTCTAAATTTCGTTTTTGTTCCTGGCTGGCTTCCAACTCAACCTGGGCTGCCTCAAGTTGAGCCTGAGTCTCCGCTAACCGGGTAATCAACTCCTGGGTGCTTTCATCCAATGCCACTAATTTTCGCGTTTCCTGAAAATTTCGCATCGCATCTTCCGATTTACGCAGTTCTTCACTTTTTTTGGTTAACTGGAACTCCAAAAATTGGCGCAAATCCTTAAATTCACTAAGATTGAATTCTTTATTCAATTGCTGAAATGTTTTCGCAACGGTATTACATATTTTGGCTGCTTCAAAGGCTGAACCGGCAGAAAAGCGAATATCAATGATGTCCGTATCCTGTTTGGGGGTTACTGTCAATTGCTTCATCAGCCAATTCACCTGGTTACGCAAGGTCATGTACTCGCCATTGGAGTTCGGTTGAAAAATTTCCAGAGAATCGCGGTAAGGCGCGGCCTCTAATGCTTGCACAACTCGTTCCGCTAACGTCCGGCTTTGTAAAACTTCGACTTGATTAGCTATCATTGTCGATTGTGAAGCAAAGCTATTCATATCAAAAAGCGCTTTTTGAACAGATTTGTCTTCCTCGACCAACACCGTGGCGCCGGCTTCGTACACCGGTTCAGACATAAATGTAAAAATTGCCGTTGAAATTAATACCGTTAGAAAAGACAATAAAATGATCCAGCGACCGCCATACAGCACGCGTATATAGTCCTGCAGGCTTAGCTGCTGCTCATTTTCAATCGTTTCATTGAAGTTTTCCACAAATCTCCCCTTGAAAAATGTTTTGGAAATAAGAATCGCTTATTGATTAGCCATGCGAAACATAGCTGTTTGACAACGCCGGATAAGTAACCTATATTCGACATTTTTTTCGTGATCTTTATCAAAAAGCCGCGAATAATATTAGAATCTTAAATCGATAACTTGAATACCTTCAGGCGGGGTAAATGTAAAAATCGATTCACGCAGTTCCGGATTAAAAGCCGTCTGTTTAATGTTATATTCCGTTTCATTATCATTATAATCACGATAAACAAGACGGTCTATTTCCCACGTTTTATCACGAACCCAAATTTTCACGGTCGTAAAAATGCTTTGTTCTGTGGGCTTGGGGGTTAATTTAATCAGGTATTTTTTGCCCTTTTTCCCTTTGATCTCATCAATCACCTGACCAAAATAGTGGTCTTTCAAATCGAACAGAAACTCATTCAACATGACTTCCTGATCATTTTTCTTCGCGTAGTCAACCAAAACCTGGCTGTCAAGTTTGTTGTAGCGCCAGAATGTTTCACCGTTGTTTACTAATACTTGATCTTCAGACTCAAGGCGGAATTTGTCATTACCTTCCATCAATAAGGTTGCACCCATTTGGGTCTCTGTACCGGTCAGGGAAAATCGCCTTGTTTCGTTAAAATCGATTCGAATCGTTTTTGTGGATTGATATTTTTTTTGCACTTTACTGATAATTTTGTCAACCTTTGCCGCAAACAAAGCAGAGCTTGCGATAACCAGTAAAATCATAATTTTCAAAAGGTGCTGATGACTTTTTTTAGAATTAACCATTTTTACGATCCTTAATTTTAGATTCATAATTTTTTAACTTCCATTATCGCCAAAGGATGAGATTAACACTTCACGCGCCTTGCTGCCCTGGCTGGGCCCGACGATGCCGGATTCTTCCAAAGAATCCATCAAGCGGCCGGCGCGTGCATACCCAATATTCAGCTTACGCTGCAACAGCGAAGTTGATCCCTGTTGGTGGCGAATGACGATTTCTTTTGCTTTTTCAAATAAAGCATCACGATTGACGAGCTTGGTTGCCTCGGCGCTGCGCTGTTTATTTTCCCGGACCAATTTTAGCTCATACGGGGGAAACTTGGGCTGTTTTCGCACGTGTTTGATCATATTTTCCACTTCTTCGGTGGAAATGAACGGATTTTGCAGTCGCACCGGTTTTCCGGTTCCGGGCGGCAAGTAAAGCATATCTCCATTGCCGATCAACTTCTCGGCGCCGTACATGTCCAGGATTACCTTTGAATCCGGACGTGTGGCCACCTGAAATGCGATTCTCGTGGGAAAATTTGCCTTGATTAACCCCGTGAGAATATCCACGGAGGGCCGCTGGGTCGCGACGATCAAATGGATTCCGACAGCGCGCGCCATTTGCGCCAAACGCGTAATCGGCTCTTCCACTTCCCGCGACGCAGTAAGAATCAAGTCTGCCAGTTCATCAATGATTACGACAATATACGGTAACTTACGCTGTTCGGTTTTGCGATCGGCTTGTTGTCGTTTCTCTATTTTCTTGTTATAGGAGAGAATGTCCCTGACGCCCATTTTTGCCAAAAGATCATAACGTTCTTCCATTTCATTCACCACGCTGCGCAGCACCAAAATGGCGTTTTGTGGATGCGTGATGACAATTTCATCAATGTCCGGGCAATACGCCAGGTAATGATCTTTCAACTTTGCGTACAGCGACAACTCCAATTTTTTGGGATCAATCATCACAAATTTGACATCGCCGGGCGGCACGCGATAAATAATGCTGGCGATGATCGTGTTGATCCCGACACTTTTCCCGGAACCGGTTGCGCCGGCGATCAGCAAGTGCGGCATCCGGGTCAAATCGGCGCAAAAAACTTCCCCGCCAATGGTTTTACCCATTCCCAACACCAACTGACCGGGGTGATTCCGAAATTTTTCCGAACGCATCACCGTTTTAAAATAGACAACCGATGGTTTGCGATTGGGA
>CAYVDX010000396.1:0-4523 GCA_964450485.1 uncultured Calditrichaceae bacterium | reverse complement strand
CGCAAAATTATTACCTACTATAAATGAGGTGATATTTAATTTATGGGATATTATGGATAAAATGACTTACAATTTTAAGAGAACGTTTTTTCACCGTCCGATTATGACCAAAAATAATATTTTATTTGGTAAAATTGTTTTTGGCGCCGCGCTGGTGTTGATTGGTTTTACGGCTATTTGTGCGACCTTTTACAGCCGTTACCCCGCGCATCATTTTACATCGAATGCCAGAGAAAAAGTGATTAGCCGTCTGGTCGAGTTCTATGGTGATCAGCCGCCGGTGCTAATCACCAGCTCGGATAATGATTTTGTGAATAGCCTCATTCTTGTTGATCCGGATGAGATTAAAACCCCTGTCCGCGAGTTTAAAAAACAACCAATCCGAAAGCAAACCCCGAAGTCGCGCGGGAGGCAAGCGGCCCCGGATACTTATGAAGCGCAGACCATTCAAGAGGCGATTGAAAATATTTCAACGCCCATCACATTTGCCACGCCGTCCCAGGCGTCGCCGAAACGGGATTTGCAACCCTACGCCGCCTCTCGCCGCTCTTATGAACGAAGCATAAAAGAGATTTCGCGCGGTGATCGAAACGTGGAAATTGGGGGAACGGATTTTACGGATTTCGAAATTATTTCAGGCATTCGTAATAATGATGAAATACTGGGGGTTGCCAGCGAAAACCGAAAGTTGATCCAGCATTGCATTGATAAAATTTATCGGCTTTATCCCAATTCCACGGGGAATATTGTGGTGAAGTTTGACATCCATCCCGAAGGATATACGATTCCGGGAAGCGTTCGGGTGATCGAGTCAAATGTCAGCGATCCGCGAGTTTTGCAGTGTGTCAAACGCAGCATTCGCCGGTGGCGCAATTTCCCGCGGGTGGCGTATGAATTGGGAACGTATTCTATGACGCAGAAATATATTTTTTAACGATTTCTGACGCAAAATTTTTAGATAAATTCAAATGACAGCCCAAGAGCAGCGATTGACATTTTCGCTGCTCTTTTTATTTATTGAAATGCGTCATAAATATACGTCCGCGAGGCCAGCGGGTTAATTTTGTCTTCAAATTCAAGCACAATGCCGCTGATCACCGGGCGGGTTTTTTCGATAAATGCAAAAATTTTATCGTAAGGAATATAACCCTGGCCAATAGCGGTAAAATTTGATCGCCCTTGTTCCGAGGAGGTCGCGTCAATCAGGTGCAGCAGCAGCGGGATGCGCCGGTTACCAAAAAAGTTGATAATTTGATAACACCACTCCAATCCTTCCTCGCTGGTAAACGCCAACGCTTTGTGGAAAATGCGGGGAATATCCAAAACCGGGTAAATGGCAGTGCCAAAGTTGTTGGATAGCGTGAACAGCGCTAAAAATTTTTTCAGATTTTTTTCCGCGTTGATTTTGCCGGGTTGCAAAAAATAATTTTCCAAAAGAAGAGTCGGCGCTTCTTTATCCAACGCTTCGATCATGCGAATGAGTTTGTCAATGTTTTCATGTTCATCAAAATGAATGATATATTGCGGTGATTTTGTTGTATTTAAAAACCGGTATAGCTGCTTTTTATATTCGCTGTTAAAAAAGTCGCTGTTGAGTTTTCCTTCCGCATGGTAAAATATTCGTTGAAAATGATTCTGTTGTGCAATTATCGATTTTAACACCGCCGGTTGGGCCAAAAGCGCTTTATTCAAAAAAATTTGAAGCATTTCAAAATTGCCTTGCCGGGCAAATTCGATGGTATCCAGGGGATCAAATTGGAAATTTTGAGAAATTGAATTGGCCACGCCAATCGGTGGAGGTGACATGTTGTCCTCGTCGTAAAATCGCAGCGCTTGATAAAAAGCCGGTGGTAAAAATTTTTTTTTATTCACCGGCAATTAAAAATTGTGTTTTTCAAACAAGTGGAAACGAAAAGCGGCTATTCAGCAAGGCGCGCTTTGTACCCCGTTTTTTCAATGGCGGCAACGATTGTTTTTGCATCGGTTTTGGACGCATCGTATTTAACTTCAGCGCAATGTTCATCGAGCTTGACCGCTTTTTTCATCACGCCGTCTGTATGTGTTAATGCCTCGTCAACGGCGCCGACGCAGCTCTCGCAAGTCATTCCGTCAATGTTGACTTTAACCGTTTTGACCGAAGCGGTTTGCGCTTTGCCGGTCGCGTTTGACTGCTGCGATTCGCACCCGCTAAAAAGCAAAATGCTCAAAAATCCAATGGCTGCACATAAACTCAAAATTTTTTTCATTAGAAATACCTCCGGTTTTTTGATGAATGAATCGTGAAATGTATAATAAATTTTTTCCAAAAACAAGTGTTTCACAAAGATGCAAATTCCGTGGGCGGTAAGGGGAGATTTACTTTTTGCTGTGGGATTGGATATTCCGGTATTAAATTTTGCGCCGATGAAACGAAAAATGTTGATAAATTGCTTCGCCGGAAAGAAAAAATGGTTGCTGCTATCGCTATTGTTGTTAGCCTGCCATCCCTCGCCGGCAAAACATCCCCAAGATGCCGGATTTGCAAAATCGTTTATTCAAGCGCTGGCAAATAATGGGGATGATGTTGCGGAATGGGTTGACGCTGACGCTATCCGCGACAGTCGCCGGCTTGGCATAGAATACATTGGAATTCGCCATAAGTTTTTGATTCAATACGACCTTACGGCGAGTGTCAAAAACGGCGTTCGGAGCGGTAAACTCAAAATTCATGCTGTCGAAACAATGCTTGACGACGGCTATTCCCGCGTGACAGTTGCCGATTCAGCGGCGGAAAAGCCACGGGATTTTTATTTCAAAAATCGGAAACTAATTTCTCCGGCGCAATATTTTACCCGGGACTGGCAGAAAATCGACACCCGCTATTTTCATTTTTTGATCGGCGACCGGCGAAATTTTAACGATTACGCCGCCGCCCGGCTCGATAAATTTGTGGAAAAAATGATCACGCGGCTGCAATTGACGCCCGCGGAACGCGAGACGCTCGAACGGGAAAAGATCTGCTATGTTTTGTGTAATGATGAAAAAGAGGTGGCGCAAATCAGCGGGGTTAGCACGCGCGGCGTCTATGTTTTGGGGTTCGATCAAATTGTCAGCATGTTTAACGCGCACTACCACGAGGTGGCGCACTTGCTGCTGAATTTCAAGCTGAAACGGCTGCCGCTGTATGCCAACCCGTTTTTACGGGAAGGCTTTGCCGGCGCGCTTGGCGGCCGCGGCGATAAGGCGCGCGACGTGATTCTGAGTCTCGGCAAATTTTTGCGGAAAAGCGGTTTTTTGACATACCCGGAGCTGCTGAAATCAGGCGAATTTCAGCGGCTTGATCCTTCGCTAAGCTATTCTTTAAGCGCAATTTACAACGCTTTTTTAATCGAAAAAATGGGGATTCCCATGTACCTCGATTTTTACAAAGATCATTGCAGCTATTCCATCGGCGGCAAGCCGGTTCTGTCTCGCGAATTGCCCCGCGACACGCTGTTTGCAGCTTTTTTGGAAACAGGGCTGCCGTCCGAACGCATCACTTTTCCCAAAACACTGCCGTCCGGGACGCCGTTGATGCAGGCAGACTGGGGCGCAATTTGGGAAAGCGATGCGCGCTATTTTTTTCGGCTGCGCGGCTCAATTCGCATCACCCCGCCGCGCCGGCCCAAACAGTTCGTGAGCAAGGAGTTTCGTGAAATTTTCCCCGATGTGCCATATCACGGTGAAAAATATGTGCTCGAAGTCAGCGAAAACGAGGTCAAATTATTCAATTTTTACACGGCAACGCTGGATGCGTTTTTTGCTCAAGGATTGTCGCTAACGCAACATGTCATCCGCGACAGCGACGGCAATTTTGTCTTCGCGATTCGCAAATCCGTTTTTGACCAGCCCCTGGCGGAAATGTCGTTTTCGCAGTGAATTTAGATTAAATAAATCGGCAGATAGAGTATGGTTGTTTTTTGGAATGTATCGACATGCAGAAAATTTTTCGTGACCACGATCGCCTTCTCCGGTGCATATCGTCGGATAAATCCACGTAAACCGGATGGCAATACGGCTTTTTTCATCTCCCGGAATTTTACTTCAATCGGAATTAATTGCTGTTGCTGTTCCAGCACAAAATCTGTCTTCTGCCCGGTTGTTGTGCGCCAAAAATAAATGGATGCTTGACCATGGTGCTTGCAAAGCTGGTTGAAAACATAGTTTTCCGCCAGGGGACCGGGATTTATTTCAACCGCCTGCCGCCCGACATTGTTTAATACCGCATTTCGCACGCCAATATCCTCAAAATATACTTTGGGCATCCGGGTCAGTTCCTTTCGAATGTTGGTGTGGAATGGCGGTAGGAATGTCAAAAAAAAGGTGCTTTCCTGCAGGAAGGAATAGCGCTCTATGGTTTGTCGGCTCATCCCCAGGGTGTTGGAAATTTCCGTAAAATTTACCAGGTTGCCAATTTGAGAAGCGTATAATTTGCTTAATTTATTGAATTTGGCAATATTGCTGATTGAGAATAAATAAGATATGTCTTTTTGTATATATGAGCC
>CAYVDX010000395.1:0-4523 GCA_964450485.1 uncultured Calditrichaceae bacterium | reverse complement strand
ATTTTTTATTTTATTTTCAGATAACCGTTATTTTCCAAAAACGCCACGACTTTTTGCGCATTTTTCCGGGCATCGGTTTCATGCGATGTATTGACCACCAACTCCGGCTTTTCCGGCGCTTCGTACGGCGCGGAAATGCCGGTAAAATTGGGGATTTCGCCGGAACGCGCTTTTTTATACAATCCTTTTGGGTCGCGCTGTTCGCACACCTCCAGATCGCACTCGACATAAACTTCCACAAAATTCCCGGATTTCAACAGCTCGCGAACGTTATCGCGGTCATTGCGATAGGGCGAAATAAACGCCGTCATCACCACTGTGCCGGCGTCCACAAAAAGCCTGGCCACTTCGCCAATACGACGAATATTTTCCGAGCGATCTTCCGGGCTGAACCCCAAATTTTTGTTCAACCCGTGGCGAATATTATCGCCGTCTAAAATGTAAGTGTGCACGCCTCTTTCAAAAAGAAGCTGTTCCGCTTCGATTGCCAGGGTCGATTTTCCGCTGCCGGATAATCCCGTAAACCACACACAAACCCCGCGATGGTTATTCAATCGTTCCCGATCTGTTTTTTTAATATGCCCCTCATGCCAGTGAATATTCGTTGCTTTCTGTGTCATTTTCTCCTCTTTCTTTCGCAAGGTATGATTGTTTTAATCGTCAAAATGTTACTGTTTTTCTTAAAAATAAACGCCATAAATATACAGTCTTTCACCGACGGACAAAGATAAAAACAATTTTTTCCGTCAGCGATTCCGACCGATAAATAATTGAAAAAGCTGCTGTGAATTTTTTTGCAAATGAAAGGTTTCGGCGACAAATTCACGTCCCCGGCGTCCAAACCTGTCACGCAGCGACGGCTTTTCCGCCAGCAAGATGAGTGCATCGGCGATGGCGGCAGTATCGCCCGGCTTTGTCAAAAAACCGTTTTCGCCGTCTTTCACCAATTCCGGGATGCCGGAAAGCCGGCTGGAAATCACCGGGAGACAGCTCGACATGGCTTCCATCAGCACCACCGGAATGCCTTCGCGCTTGCCATCCGGCGTGGGCACGCTCGGCAGCACGAATACATCCGCGATTTTGAGCAGTTCGATCACATCGCTGCGCGGCAACCCGCCATGAATGACAAACCGCTCCGTCAATCCAAGCGCAGCGATTTGCGCTTCTACCCGCGCCCGCAGCGGACCGTAGCCCACCAAATGGCAGGTAAAATCGACGCCGCGTTTTGAGAGTATTTCGCAGGCGTTCACCAAAAACTTATGTCCTTTTACCGCCTCGTAAGACGCCACGCAGAGTATTTGCAATGCGCCGCGCCGCCCTGTGCGGTCGTGACATTCAAACAGAGACGGATCAATCCCGCAATGGATTACTTTGATTTTATCGCGCATTGCCTCGCCGCATTTTTTCACCATCACCTCTTTGTTATAATCGGAAATCGTCACGGCAACAGCGGCGGCGGCGACTTTTTTGTCCAGCATGCGCTGATCCTTGTGCAAATCCGAGCCATGCGCGGTAAATGTGAAGGGAATCCCGGTCAATCTCGAAATGATAAACGCCGCGACAGCCGGATGATTACAAAAATGCGCGTGAACGTGCTCGACGCCCAGGTTTTGCATTTCATACGCGAATCGCACCGACTTGGGCAAAATGCCGATCGCGCCGAAAAAGAAGTTTTTGCTGCCAAACGTGCCGGACAAAACTTCAAAAATCGTTCGCAAATAAATGAGCGGCTTGCGCAGGAAAAAATGGACATTTGCCGCCAAAATCGGCAGGGAAACAAAGCGGTGAAAATGCGCTTTTTGTATCAGCCGGGCCACTTCTTTGTGATGCACGTTTTGATTTTCCTTCAGCAACGGAAATAGCTCGACCGCAATGCCGGCGTTTTCCAGCGCGATCATTTCGTATAAAATAAAGGTTTCCGTCAGCTTGGGAAACCGCGACATGATGTAGGCTACTTTTTTTGCACGGATTTGCGTGCGGCTGTTTGGTTTTCCGGAAATTTTTGAACGTTCAATTGCTGTATCGTTGGTTGTTTTCATTTGTTTAAAACCCGGCGGTTTTTAAGCTTTTTCAAAGCAGAAAATATTTCTAACGCCCTGGGACATCTATCAAACCTGGGTCAAACCTCCAGGGTTTTTTATTTATTTGTTAGCCCGAAAATGCGTCTGCCACAAATCAAACACTGAAACGCTCTTCATCAATCGCAATCGAAATATCCTCAGCGATGATTTTGGCGTGATGTTGAGGCGGCGCAGGTTTAAGAAATCGCAATTATACAAATTGTTAAACCCGCGTTCTGTGCTAAATGCCGCACGAACGCCAATCGCGTTTAAAATATGCCTGATTTTTTCATTGCCATTGCCGTTGGGATAGGCAAACACCGGCAGTACGTCGCCAATTTCCCGTTGCAAATCCCGCATCGAGCCGTTGATTTCGCGGCGCGCCGTTTCCGGGGAAATCCGCGTCAAAATCGGATGTTGTTGGGTATGTCCTCCCAGTGTAACGCCTTCTTTGGCTAATTGTCGCAATTCATCCCAGTCCAGCACGGTTTTTTGCGGCTTTATCGCAACGCCCGACCGTTCGATGACTTCATCAATCATCGCCAACGCCGTGTTATTTTCAAGCGTTTTAAAATAATTTTGAATCCGGCGGATCGCTTGCGCCCGCTCGTCTTTTGTCCCGAGTGAAAGCGCGCCAAGCGGCGGAATTTCGAGCGTTTTCCGCTCGCTGAACATCATCGCCCGGTAGAGCCGGTCCCACCAAAACATCCGTTCGGGATGACCGGGATAAGCCGTCGCGACAAAGACTGTTGCCGGCAGACGTAACTTTTTCATTATCGGCCAGGCGATCTCGCCAAAATCGCGGCAAGCGTCGTCAAAGGTGATCAGCACGGCATTTTTGGGCAATTTTTTGCGACTGTCAAGCGCATCGAGCACCTCGGGCATGGAAACAACCCGGTAATGTGCTGCTAAAAAGCGCATTTGCCCGGCAAAAACCGCCGGGCGCGCACTGATTAAACGGGGATTGAGCAGTGGTTTTGCGTCCGGTTCATCCACGCGGTGATAGGTCAGCACCCGCAGCAAATGGGTTCGCCTGTTGCCGCCGTAAATGCGGGCCAGGTATTCAAGGGGTGTTAAGTTGCTCATCGACATTCACCGGTTCATAATAAAAAGTTTCGCCGCTTTCCCGGGCGCTCTGAAATTTCATCAGCACATCAATCACTTCGGAAATCACTGCTTTGAGCGGCTGCCGCGTATCAATTTTGACAAAATGTTGCACCGATTTGCCCTTATTTTCAAATGTGCGCTGGATGCCGTCTAAAAACGCCAGTGTCGCTTCGCCCTTTCGTTTAAAAAGAATTTTCGGCGGCGCCCATAAAAAAACAGTCAAATCCGGTTCGGGATAGAAATTGGCCAGCAGCCAGCGATGAATGCGATCGTTCAACGGCCGGCGGCGGTACTCCGAATCCGGCTCATTGGCGGGTTTGGCATAATCAAAGATAAAATGTCGATCGTAAAGCACAATATTACCTTGCCTTCGATATCTCCACGATAAAAATTGCCGGTACCATTCCTCGGCAACGCGGTTCAGCAGCCGGATCGTTACCCAAACTTTGCTTTTGGATTTCTTTGATTTCGGGGCATTGTGCAGCGATACAGCTTGGGTTTCCCCGGGATCACTACCGCTTCGTTTGACTTTTTTCAGCTTCTCAATCAGCCGCGAGGTGGGCAGCGCCACATTGCTCGATTCAATATTGACGCCCATATATAAATATTTGATCGGCTGCGGAAATGATGCCAGCAACCGCCGCGCAACCGTGCTCTTGCCGGCGCCGTCTCCGCCAATTAATGCCACTGTAAATATTTGTTTCTTCACAGGATAAATTTTTCGGGGTTTTGAATTGTTCGTTTCCAAATTTGATAATAGCGATTGCGGCGCAGCCATTGCAGCGTCTTCGGAGAGAGGCGTTCGTCACTGCCTTTCAGCCGCGAAATCATGTTCGCGAGATAGCGCGTCCACGAAAGCAGAAACAGCGGTTTCAGCGGGTTTTCCGGAAAATTCAGCGCCCGGCTGTATTGCAAGATGTATTCTTTCGCCCAGCCGCCTGGTTGAAAAAAAGCGTTTTCAAATGCCGCCAACTGCGATTTCAACGAATTCGCTTTTTCGCGGGCAAAGGCGGCGTAGGTCAGGAAAAAGAACAGGTCTGCCGCGGGCACTCCGCGCGGCTCCGCCAATTCCCAATCGACGACGCCGAGGCGGTTTTGTTCATCGATCAACAGGTTGGGCGCGGAAAAATCGCCGTGCTCAAACACCAGGGGAATGGTTGCGGCTCGCAGCGGCTGAATGGCCGCGCGCGCTTGTTCGATCAGCGCGGATTCATCTGGCTGCGTCAAATTTTTCGTCAATACGCGGAACCGTTTTTCCGCGATCTCTGCAAACCAGCCGGTTATTTTTTCGCTGTCAATCGCGGTTGCTTCGCCAATTTCGATCAACCACTGCAATGCTGACTGAAGGCATGCCTT
>CAYVDX010000394.1:0-4530 GCA_964450485.1 uncultured Calditrichaceae bacterium | reverse complement strand
CATCGATGCCATTCCATTCAACCGCATATTCGCCGGCGTTTTGTCGGCCGCTGATTAGCGTACGGATGCGCTGCCCCAACAAATTGAAAACCGCCAACTCCACCCGCCCGGCAGCCGGCAGGCGATAACGAATCGTGGTTGAGGGATTAAACGGATTGGGATAATTTTGTTCCAGAGCAAACCGCTGCGGCAGTTCGCCCCCGGCGGCGTCATTTACGCCGGTAATCACGTTGAACCAGTTCATTGCCGCGCCGAGCGCTTCCGCGCGCATTGCGTCGCCGGTGATTGCTTCCATCCCAAAACCCAGGAACGCGGTTTTTGAGCCGTTCTGTGAATTTTGCACGGTAACGCCCACAATTTTCCCGTTTACCAGGGTAAAGGCCGGCTGCGCTTCGCTCAAGGCGGGCGGCAGCAACAGGTCGCGGGAGGGTTGCGCCGCGGGGAAATCGGCGACATTGCCAAAAATGGGATTTTCATCCACGGTGCGAATGAGCGGCGGACCGCTGCCGAGGCCGTCATATTCCACCTGCAAATATGTCAGCAGAAAATTGGGGTCGAAATTTGCCAAATCCTCGGCAATGTTTTGACCGGTGAGCAGCAGGTTTCCGCCGCTATCCAAAAATGCGGCGAGGCTGTCCCGCTCGGTTTCGTTCAGCACATTCGTTTCGGCGTCGCCGGTGAACCAGATGATGGTGGGCGTGCGCAATTCATCCATCCGGCTGACCGGAATGACGCTGCCGTCGCCAACCGTAAACCATTCAAAAACAGTGATTGGGAGCGTTTTAAAAGCAGCGCGGTATTTGTTCATAAAATCCCCGGCCGGATCGTCATTTACCAGCAGCACATCCGCGGGAAACAACTGAAAATCCACGGTGTTGGGCGCATCGGGACTCAGCGCGAGGTCGCGTTTTTCGACGCGGGCGTAGGGAAAGGACTGCTCCGCGGCGAGAGAAATATAGCGGATGGTTGAGTCGCCGCTTACCGACAAATCCGCAATCATGTATTGTCCGTCCGCGGCGGACTGCGCGGTCAGCAGCAGCGTGTCGCTCAACAAGGGGCTTACGATTTTCAGGCGCAGGGTCAGCCCGGCCAGCGGCAAATCGTTCTCATTCTTAATCGTGCCAACAATGGCGGATCGCGGCAGCGGATTCAGACTCACCTCGATATTTTCCACATTTCCGGCAACCGCGTTCAGGCTCACCGTGGTTTCAAAATAACCGAACGCTTCGATTTTCAGCGTCATGGCTCCCGAACCGGGAAAGCCGGTTTTGAACCGCCCGCCGGCGTCGCCGCGGTCGATCTGCCCGGTTTCCAGCACTTCGATGCGCGCATTCCGGATCACGCTGTCGCTCAACACATCCTTGACGACGCCGTTCACCCGGAATGCCTGCGTATTATTAAATTTTACCACGTATAAGCCGCTGACCATATCGCTCAAATAAATCAAGCCGTTTTGGGCAAAGGGATAAACGCCCCAATCGCCAAAAGTGATGGGCGCTTCGCCGTTGATGGTGTCAAAATTCCCGATTTCGATGATATTTTCCGGGTCGCCGACGTCGAGAATTTTCAAGCCGGATTGATAATGGGAAATAAACGCAAAGCCGCCGTTGAAAAAGGCATTGTGCGCCAAATGATTGCCGCCGGCGTATTCATCCAACAGCGTGACGCTGTTCAGATCGCTGATGTCCCACACTTTCACGGTTTTGAACGCGGTTTCCTCGGTGGAAATCATGTAGCGATTGTCTTGCGACGCCCAAACATTGTGCACGTACCCGGACGACGGAATGCTCACCCGCTGCAACAGCGTTGGATTTGCCGGATCGCTCACGTCAAAAATGCCCAGGGTTCCGTTGACGCCTTCCGCGACATACAGCACGGAATCCTGTGCAAAAACGTCGTGGGCGTCCGTGCCCAATCCCGCGCCTAAAAATGATATTTCCACGGGATTTTCCGGGTCGGCAAGGCTGTGCAGCGACACCGGGCGGTTAAAATTGAAATCTTCCACCACGTATAAAATGCCCATCTCCGTATCGATAAAAATGTTGTGCGGATCCGTGGGAAAATTGCCGTAAAACCCCACCAAACGCGCCGAATCCGGCAGCGTGGACAAATCGACAATCATCACCCGGTTTGACGCTTCCGAGGAGACATACATATAATGTTGATAGGTTTTCATGTCGTACCAGCCGCCGTTCACAAACGGTATAAAATCGACTTCGGCGATATGGCTCGTATCCGTGGTCGCGACGATGCTGACCCCGGCGTTTGTTCCCAAAAAGGCGTATTCGCCGCCGTCCGGCGCGGTATAGCCCCAACAATCCGTGTAGCCGATGTTGCTGTAATCGTCCACATTTTTTACCAGGTGCGTGTTCAAACGCTGCGCAATAGCGAAATTTATCAGCAGGCAAGCAAAGAGTATCGTACTGATCGTTTTCAAAAGAACCTCCGGAAACGGGTGAATTGATGATTGTTTCAAAATTGGAAAATACAAGCGGATTATACAACATTATCAGCGAAAAATCCATACCCAAAACATGGCAAATCGCCGGTTTCATATTTATCGAAAAATGCACTGTGACATATTTTGGCGGGCGGAAAGTCAATCGGCGTACAAAATGGAGCGGCGGCGAATGCGGCGGGCGATGCGGTCGTAACGCTTGATGTTTTGCTCCCCAACCCGCTGAATTTCGTGATAAAAAACGCCGTAAAGCAACAGTTGCCAGAGATTGTCCCGGCGTTCACTGTTTTTTAACAGCGAAATTTTGCGGAGCAGTTTGTGCTCGGATAAAAACGTCCGGTGCTCGCGCCAAAAAATGGGCGCAAAAATACGCTCCAGGTTTCCGCCGGAGCGTTTTTTCAACGCGCCGCCGATGGAATATTGCATCAAATGGGCAAAAGTGAACCGCCGGCGGCGAATTGCCGGGGCAATTTCGTTTTCTTTCAACCCTTCTTTTGCGGCAATCCAACGCGAAGCATCAAAAATATTGGCGGTTTTCTGCCAGTGCGCCGAAGACACTTTCCCAAATTCCCACGGCTGAAAACGGTTTGGGTACGCCGCGGAAACGGCGCGGTAAATATTTTTGGAGAATTTTTTCTCAAACAGCGTGGCCAACCCGAATTCGCTGAAAGTTTTCCGGGTGAATGCTTTTGTGCGAACTTTTTCCGGCAATTCATCCGCCTGCCAGCCGTTTTTGGCGATCAACCAGCGAATCGCATCCGCGGCGGTTTTCTCGTTCCAGAAATCAAAGGAAACGTTGCCGATTTCCCAGGGCTGAAGATGAGGATAAGCGGCAGCGAGCGCTTTTGAAACCGAGTTGTAGTATTGATTGAACATGTACGATAATCCGTTCCGGGCAAAATCATCTTTAGATAAAGGGCGGCGATAAAATTCGTCGGGTGAGATGCCCAACCGGGATTCCGCCAGCCAGCGAATCGCGGCTGTGCGATGTTGCGCGTCTTCCCAATATTGCGCGGCGGAGCGGCTGTGCAGCCAGGGTTGAATGATCTCCGGGAAGGCATTGCCGAACACGCGGTTGGCGGAATAATTGAAAAACCGGTAAACATTCTGCAATTTGTGGCGAATGAAAAACGTCTCGTCTTTTTCCGCCAAAATTTTTTCCGGGCGTGCTTCCAAAATTTCTTCAATCAAAAAGCGCACCATAATCGCGGCGCGTTTTTCGCCATCGCGCTGCAAAAAATTTGGGGGAAAAGAACGCTCAACGCCCAGGTACACGTTTAAAAAAGCATGAACAATTTGGGAATGATCCAGGTTTTTTGATCCATCGTAACAATCTGTAAATATTATATTTCCATCGGGATAAAACCGGCGGAGCAACCGGAGTTTTTCTTCGATGTCTGAAAATTGCGCCATTGATGATGCGCCTCGTTTTGAAACACTCGTCAGCCAATTTTGCAACACATTCGCCCAGCCGGGAAATTGCGGCAGCAGGCGCTGATCGAAATATTGCAGAGATTCCGGCAAGAGCCGCGACCGCAAACGCTCGATCAAATCGCCGCTGTTTTGGGGGAATGCGGGTTCATCTGTTGCAAATGTTGCCGGCGGCTCAAAAAACAACTCTGCTTCCACGGCGTCGATGGACGTAAAGCGTTTTTTGCGCACATGGGGAAACAAACTTCGCTTGACGTCATCGATGGCGGCGATTAAAACCGGCGAAAAATCAGTTTCTAAAAAAACCTGCCGCTGAAGCAATAAAACCACCGTCGGATGCCCGATCACGCTCTGGCAAAGATCGATAAATTCGGGATTCGCCCCGTCCGCGCGAAATCCGCGTTTCTGATAATCAGCCTTGAGAAGGTCGGCAGTCAATTCATAACAGGCGCTGTAATTTTGTGAAATTTTTTCCGCGGGCAGCATTATCCCTTGCTCCGTTCAGTCGTTTCGGATATTTTCTTTTCGCAATCTAATCATAAACCGGGGTTCATTCATAAAGTTCATTTTTAAACCGAAGAATGTGCCATCCTTTCCGGTTTTCGACAGAAAACCCCCATAAATTAAGCCTGAATTGAACT
>CAYVDX010000393.1:1733-4533 GCA_964450485.1 uncultured Calditrichaceae bacterium | reverse complement strand
CAGCAAAATGGAGGCATAAACCCGCGGGACAATCAACCGTTTGACCGGGTCGATGCCAAAGGCTCGCAATGCTTCCATTTGTTCGGAAAGCACCATGTTTCCCAACTCGGAAACCAGCTTCGCCCCGGTGCGTCCCGCCATCATCAGTCCGGTGATGGTGGGGCCGATTTCCCGGATAATGGAAATCGAGACCATTCTTCCTAACATCAGTTTTGCGCCGAATAGCTCCAACTTGGTGCCCCACTCCAGCGTGAGCACCATGCCAATGCTGGCTGCCGCTGTCAAAATCAACGGAAATGCCTGGTTACCCATAATGTGTATTTGCGATAATGTTTCTGTCCAGTAGGCAAACATACAGCGAAAGCCGCGCAGAATTTTCCAGGAAAAGCACATAAATTTATAAATTTCGCGGGCAATTGAGGTAATTTTAGAGGGGATTTTGATGTTCACGAATCATTTCTCATTATTTTTGTCTTTTATTAACCAGCAAATATAAACCATATCAAGCACATACGCAATTCATTCAACTTAATTACTTGCGTATATATTGTCTTGGCCTTTTTTTTATTGGAAAGCGATGACAAAATCTTTATTTTATTTCTTTTGGGGAATAACCAGCGATGGAAATTCGGAAAATAGTGGTGCCGGTGGATTTCAGCGAGTTCTCGGATAAAGCCGTCGGCATTGCAGAAAAAATTGCTCGAAAGTTCAGTGCAAACATTACGTTGGCGCATGTTATTATTACGCATCCGGAAGCGCACTATTCGGATGATCAGAATAGTTATCAAACGCTGATACAAAAACGGCAGGCGCATGTCGAACAGCAATTTGCCGTTCAGTTTGAAGAAAGAGCTGCACAAAAATCCCCCATGGATTTCGTCATTTTGCGCGGTCTTTCCCCGGCGGACTGCCTGCGGGAATTTATCATCAACAACGATTACGACCTGGTTGTGCTGGGTACGCACGGTAAATCCGGCTATCGCCATTTTGTTCAGGGCAGCGTCGCCGAAAAATTAGTGCAGGCGTCCCCGATTCCGGTGCTGACCGTCCATCACTCGCTTGATGTGCCGCGGATTAAACGCGTTTTAGTGCCGGTTGATTTTTCCTCATTTCCCAGCAAGCGCTTTACTTTGCCGATGAAATTGCCCGGAAATTTGCCGCGAAATTGGTTTTTTTACATGTGATTGAACAGGAGATATATCCGTCTTTCTATGGCGAGGATTTGGAATCTATTTTAGAAATTGATCCGAACCTGCGCCATGCGGTTGTGGAAAATTTAAAAGAATTTGTCGAGGATTTTGTTGAAGAAGAGTATGTCGAGAGCTTTATCGTCAGGGAAGGGGTGGCGCACAAGGAGATTGTGGAATGCGCCAAGGACAATTTTGACCTGCTTATTATTGCCACGCACGGCTTGTCCGGTCTTGAATACCTGCTTTTGGGCGGCACATCGGAAAAAGTGATACGTTGGGCAACCTGCCCGGTTCTGGTTGTCAAAAGAAACGATGTGTAGCCATGCCGGATCAACACAAACGGGAAAATTTTTATGGGAAATCGCAATAAAAAAACGTTTCAGGATCACGCTGTTAAATCGGGAAAAAAGGATGAAAATGCGTCCGCTTCCAAGGAAAACGCGCCATCTCAACTGAGAGCGCGGACAAAAATTGTTGATATTTTAACCCGGGTGGAAACGCGGCATGCCTATACCGACAAGCTTCTGGACAAGGAAATCACCGAATTTATCCCCGGGGATCGCGCATTGATCACAGAGGTTGTCAACGGTGTTTTGCGATGGCAATACCGGCTGGATTGGTATTTAAGTCATTTATACGTTGGCGAGTATGATAATTTAATCCCGGATGTCAAAAATAATTTGCGCTCCGCCGCTTATCAATTGATGTATTTGGATCGTGTTCCCGCTTACGCCGTTTTAAACGAAGCCGTGGAAATCGCAAAAAGCAAATTTAATCAAAAAACAGCGAATTTGGTCAATGCTATCCTGCGGAATTTTTTGCGTCAGCAAAAGAAGCTGGAATACCTGGAGATGAAGCTGGAATATTTGGAACGATTGAGCGTTTCCTATTCCCATCCGATGTGGCTCGTGCAAAGATGGATTGAGCAGTGGGGGATTGACGACACCACGGCTTTGTGCCAATCCAACAATCAACGTCCGCGAATATCGATTCGTATGAACCGTCTAAAAATCGATCCGGGCGCTTTTCTCAGTATTTTGGATGAAAACCAGGTGGAATATGAACAACATCCGGATTTTTCCGAGTATGTTTGGATCGATAACTTTTCAGAATTTCGCAAACTGGATTTGATGAAAAAAGGCGCGGCGATTGTGCAAGACGTCAGCACCGGTCTTCCGGTCCGTTTACTCGCGCCGCAACCCGGCGAAACGGTATTGGATATGTGCGCCGCGCCCGGCGGGAAAACGGCTTTCATCGGGGAAATGATGGATAATCAGGGAAGACTAATGGAGAAACATCACAGCCGCGCGAAATCACTCAGCGATAACTTGCAGCGTCAGGGAATCAACATCGCCCGGGTGATTACCGCCGATGCCATCAATATTCCCAGCCGGTTAACATTTGATAAAATTCTGTTGGACGCTCCCTGTTCCGGGCTTGGCGTATTAAACAAACGCGTTGATTTGCGCTGGAAACGCACGATGAATGACATCGATGCGATGGCAAAATTACAATTAAAATTGCTAAAATCCGCGGCGTCGGTTTTAAATGAACGCGGGTCGATCGTTTACAGCACCTGCACAATTGAAATTGCTGAAAATGAAGACGTT
>CAYVDX010000393.1:314-1723 GCA_964450485.1 uncultured Calditrichaceae bacterium | reverse complement strand
AGTTTTTGCGTGAAAATCCGCAGTTTACCCTGGAAAAAATCGGACACGAAATACCCGGGCAATTTTGCTGGGATAAACATATCATTCGTACATTTCCCCATCGTCATCACATGGACGGTTCTTTTGCCGTCCGTTTACGAAAACAGCCTCACTAACACAGCGATTTTTTTGCATATCAAACATCGCAACGCAGCGTTCAATTGAACGCTCCCACGTTAAAATTATTCGCAAATTGCACGCGGCCAGCGGCGCTGTCATCAAAAACACACTACTGTTGAATTTTGCATCACAATTAACCGGAATCGTTGAAAAACAATACAAGTATGGTGTAAAACAGTCTTTTTTTGCACAATTACCGGTTGGGCACGATAATTGCAGAAACATGTATGCGTTAGGTGAGGGGCAGTTATTTTTGAGCAAGGTTGCCCAAATTTTATTAAAAAAATCGGCGGCATGGCATCCACACGGATATGGATTTCACATTTTGCCGAGGGATGATTAACAGGGAGTAATGATTCATCCTGCCTTTTCTGATTAGAAATCGTCGTTTAATTTAGTAATTTTTTAAAAATTGCATCATCATTGAATTACAACATGGAAGGTGTTGATTATGCAAAATCAAATGGAATTAGTTGATTTAAGCACGCAAACAGTAAAGCCGCGCCACGATAGAAAACCCCCAATGCTGGATGTGCTGCATTTTTTAAGCTACGAAACGCCATCGGGCATTCGTTTGACGAATTTGCAGTTTAAACGGTTTAAAGAAGCGCTGCCGGAACAAATTTTACCGCAATATCCCGGCGGCGGATTTCAGTACGAAGTGCATATCACCGGTGAATTTTTTAGCCCTTACACAAATGGCGAACGGAAGTTAGAGGGGTATTTGGATAAATTGAATAATCAAAAATTTTTCAAGCTGATTAAGGTTTTGCAAAAGAGTGAAGATTTTGAAAACCGGATGTTTTCGTTTGTTCTGATTGCTTACATTTAGTCAAAAAAATGCGTGGCAGTGGATTCGCATTCTTAACCGCCGGCGGTTTCCAAAACCGCCGGCGGTTGGTCAAAATTCGAGCCGTGGTTTCCTGCCCTTGTTTCCATTCAATCCCGTTCAGCCTTGCCTGCCTTTTTGGGATTACACTGTTTTGGTTTTACAATATCTTGAAGTTTGTATAAACTGTTCGTTAAAAATTATATCCTGCAGGGAACGCATATATGCGTTCCCTGCCAACATCTCGACCGGGTTAAACCAAAACAGTATAAAATGGGTGTAGATTTCATTTTACGTAATTTTTGCTTTCAAATATTTCACCCCTGGGTTTGCCGGGGGGTGAAATATTTGAGAGAATATTTTACGTAAAACCGAATCTACACCCTATAAAATAAAAAGACAAAACCCCGCGCAATTGCCG
>CAYVDX010000393.1:0-304 GCA_964450485.1 uncultured Calditrichaceae bacterium | reverse complement strand
GGGGTTTTTCTGTGTAAAGAGACGAATTTAAGAGGGCGTTTAAAATTCTCCTATCGATCGGCGCCGGTTTCCGGTTTGTGTTTAACTTGACTTCGGTAATGCTTCATTTTTCTCAGTTCCGATTCTCTGAGTTTTTGCAATAGGTTCTTTTCTTCCAAGCCTTCGACCTTTGCGCGAAAGCGATCTTCAAGGGTGGGAAGCAGTTCGGCGCGAATTAAAATCAGCAGTTCTTTTTTTACCAGGCTTTTTGATTCGAATCCGAAAATATATTTCAACCCGAAAAACCACCAGGGTAAATCTTTTA
>CAYVDX010000392.1:0-4533 GCA_964450485.1 uncultured Calditrichaceae bacterium | reverse complement strand
TCTGTATAATTGTGCGGAATGAACTTCCAATGCTTATAGAGCTACACAAATACCACAAATTCATTTTATGGCAGAATGATTATTTTTTATGAAGTTAATTATTCTGTCAACAAATCATTCCGCCTAAATCTTTATTACCCGAAATTTTTAAGATAAAATCAAATATTACAGTAAGTTAAAAACACTTTAAATAAGACCTGTGCATAATGCAGGTTAGGATTTGCGCGACTCGGCATCTGCTATTTTTTGGCGAAATTCTCTCATTCCTTCCATCACTTCCGCGCGGGGAAGATTGCCGGCTGATAATTCGGCATCGGGTTTGTCAAGCAAACGTTGGTAAAAAGCCTCACCTTCCGCTGCAATTGCGGCGCCGGCGTCCAGCAATTCGTACAGCGAGTCTTCCGCTTTTGCGAAGCGGCCGGTCCATTCAAAATACCACAACAGTTTTTTTGAAATCGCTTCCCCAAGATTGGATTTTGGCAATTTTTCAACGAGTTTGTCAATGCTGGCGATATTTTCCGGGGTGCGGAGCAGCTTGCTGTGTTGCAGCGCTTCCAAAAACAATCGCAAGGCTTTTCGATAGCCGGCCTGGCTTTGCGCCGCCAGTCCGCTGATTTCTCGTAGCCGTGCTTCTTCCCGGAGCAAGGCTGCCGCGGCAAAACATTTGGCCGAATCCAGCGCCTCGCCGGGTTTAAAAAAGGCAATGATCTCATCTTCGCCCAGCGAACGGAGCAGTTGTAAATCGATGCCCAGCAGCGATTTGCCGGCCCGGTCGATTTCAAGCTGCGCATCGTCAAATTTTTCCACCTGCCGCAGCCGGTAAATATTGTGCAGCGCCTGCCCAAGCTGCTCGATCAGGCGACGAATGTAATCTCGCTGAAACATTATTTGCCGAGCACTTTCTTTTCTGCTTCTAAAACGCGCTTTTCTTCCGCCGTGAATTCCGCTTCCGGCAGCACCCTTTCTTTTCGCGAGCCATATTCATAAGCGAAAAAATGGGTAAAAGATGCGCCCAATAACAGGATTTGCGCGGAAAAATAAACCCACACCAAAATCGCGACAAATGAGCTGGCCGCGCCGAAAAGAGAAATAATCTGGCTGTTTCCCAGGTATAACGCGATTAAAAATTTGCTGAGCGTAAAAACAAACGCCGCCAACGCCGCCCCCAGCCAGACATCCCGCCAGGCGATTTTTGTATCCGGCAAAACGCGATAGACCATGGCAAAAAGCGCCGTGACAATTAAAAATGAAACCGCCAGGTTGACCATTTGCAGAATATAAAATTGGGTGTCGTCGGGCAATGCGCGTATAAATTGCTGGTTAAAAATGGCCAGCCCGATTTCTAAGATGACCAGCAGAAACAGCAAAATTCCGGTGGAGAGCACCATCAGAACGGAAAAGAAGCGGTTGATCAGAATCGAAACAAACCAATGGCGATGCGCCAGGGCAACGCCCCAAATCCGGTTCAGGGTATTTTTGAGGTGAAAAAAAACATTGGTCGCCGCAAACAAAAGAATGATAAGGCCGATCATATTTCCGATGGAGAATTGCCCCAACCGCAGACCGGTTTCAATCATTTTTTGAATCACGCGGGTAGAATCATAACCGACAATTTCATTCAGCACAAAAACCACGCGATCCATCACAGCTTCTTCGCCAAAAAAAACACCGCCCAGCGCAACCACGAGAATGAAGGTCGGCGCTAACGAAAACAGGGTGTAAAATGCCAGCGCCGCGGACATCCAGGCAATGTTGTCGTCTTCCCATTTGAGCGCGGTCAGCTTGAGCAGTTTTCCCAACGCGCCTAATTTTGTGAGCCGTTTTCCCATACGCGTGTAAATATAATGCTGAAAAAGTGGCAATCAAGCAGGAAGGTGAATTGACGCAAAACGACATTCTGTTTCGCCCGGTGTTCATGGGAATCTCCGGCATTAAAAATTGATTGACAAGTCCCGGACGATTTATTATCTTTAGCCCGCTTTTAAAGAAGTAATATGGGGCCGTAGCTCAGTTGGGAGAGCGCTTGAATGGCATTCAAGAGGTCATGGGTTCGATCCCCTTCGGCTCCACCAGGTGATTGAAAATTGTCGAATGAAAATTGAAGATTGGCTTTTCGGTTCGGGAAATCGATTAGCATCTTCTGTCAGTCCTGATTTTCATTTAACAATTTTCAATTTTTAATATAAGGGCGCCGTACCCAAGTGGCTAAGGGAGAGGCCTGCAAAGCCTTCATGCGGCGGTTCGAATCCGCCCGGCGCCTCTTTAGGTTTTTGGCTCTCCAACCGTTTCCGAATCAAATCTTCTGATAATTATGCCTTGCATTTAATCCTCGATCTGTGGTATCTTTTCCGGTTTGGAATTCAGCCTGAATCATCCATATACCGCTCACGAAGTGATCCCTTTGGGAAAAGGCGCTGAGATGCTAAGTTTTAAAAATATAATTTGTTACGGAATATCGATGATAAATTTCCAAACTTAACATTTTTTCAAAATTCAGCGATTATTATTCGTTTTTATAACTTGTTTATTCTCAGCGCCTTGGCGCCTCCGCAGTGAGTTTTTAGGTATTGTAAAACATTGTTTTGAATCGGGTATCGGCCAATGAAAAAAAATGGTATTTTAATGGGAATCGCCGGGGCCAGCGGCTCGGGTAAAACGCTGGTTTCCCAAAATTTATTTGATGCGTTGGGAACAAATAAAGTGGTGATCATTCAGGAAGATTCCTACTACAAAGACCTGGCGCATTTGCCCCTGGAGGAACGCGCAAAAATCAACTTTGACCATCCCGACGCCTTTGACCACGGGCTATTGATCGAACATTGTCATAAATTGTTGAACGGTGAATCGATTGAATTGCCCCTTTATGACTATGCCATTCATTCACGCAAACCGGAAACCCGGCATGTGGGGCCGCACCAGGTTGTTATTTTGGAAGGCATTTTAGTGCTGGCAATTCCCGGGGTTCGCGATCTGATGGACATCAAGATTTTTGTGGACACGGACCCGGATATTTGTTTGATTCGCCGCCTGAAACGCGATATCAAAGAACGGGGGCGCACCCTGGATTCCGTTTTAACGCAATACCAAAAAACCGTGCGGCCGATGTTTTTGCAGTTTATCGAACCATCGAAACGCTATGCGGATATCATTATTCCGCGCGGCGGCAAAAACCTGGTGGCCATCGATATTGTAAAATCGAAAATCGAAAAACTGCTGGCGGAAAACTGAATGCGGCCGCAGGGGTGAATTACATTCGCCCATGGCACTAAACGATTTAATAATAAGCGAACTACCTCTTTTTTTTCATACGGAGTTTTTCATGGTTCCCATTATTCAACGGCATGTCGGTTGGATCGAAGTCGTTTGCGGCTGCATGTTTAGCGGAAAATCCGAAGAATTAATCCGCCGCCTGCGTCGCGCCCAAATTGCCCGCCAAAAAGTCGCGATTTTTAAGCCAAAAATCGACAATCGCTACAGCGAAGATCATATTGTTTCGCATTCCGAGCAAAAAATTCCTTCCGTGATGGTGGAAAGCGCCGGGGAAATTCTGGAAAAATCACTGGAGAGTCAGGTGGTGGGGATTGATGAAGCGCAATTTTTTGACGAAGCCCTGGTGGATGTGTGCCAAAAATTGGCCAATATGGGCAAACGGGTGATCGTCGCCGGATTGGATATGGATTATCGCGGCGAGCCGTTTGAACCGATTCCACAGCTTTTGGCCATGGCGGAATACATCACCAAAACCCAGGCCATTTGTGTGCGGTGCGGCAATCCGGCCACATTTACCCAGCGAACCAGCAAGGACGCCGGGCGCGTGGTGGTCGGTGCAACGAATATTTACGAAGCGCGCTGCCGGAATTGCTATGAGCCGCCTGAACCGCCGAAAACAACGCAAAAAAATAATGAAACATCCTCCAAAGAAAAAGAACAAGCAAGTGTTGCGATAAAATAAGACCTGTTTCAACTTAAATTATAGAGAATGGAGTTCGAATGCTAACGGATATTCTGTTTGGGATTTTCGGATTAGTGGTGTTGGTGGGAATTGCGATTGTGTTTTCGAATAATCGCTCCGCGATAAGCTGGCGCATCGTTTCGATTGGGATCGGCTTGCAGCTTATCTTTGCTATGTTTGTTTTGCTGACGCCCTACGGCGCGGTCGTTTTCAATGCAATCGGGCAGTTTTTTGTCAAAATCATCGGGTTTACCAACGAAGGCTCCAGGTTTATTTTCGGAGTTTTAGCCGAGCCGGGCGCTTTTGAAAAAGGTTTTCCGGGAAAGGGGCTGGTTTTTGCATTTTATGTCCTCCCAACAATCATTTTCTTCTCCTCACTGATGTCGGTGATGTACCATTTGGGTGTGATGCAAAAAATCGTACAGGGAATGGCCTGGGTGATGGCCAAATCAATGCGCGTCAGCGGGGCCGAATCGATTTCCGTGGCGGCGAATGTGTTTATCGGCCAAACCGAAGCGCCGCTGGTGGTGCGCCCGTATATTTCGCCGATGACCAAATCCGAATTGCTCACGCTGATGGTG
>CAYVDX010000391.1:0-4536 GCA_964450485.1 uncultured Calditrichaceae bacterium | reverse complement strand
TTTCAATCGCACTTCCCGGGTTTTTCGGATTATCAACCGATACGGATTGGGGGCAAGTTTCCGGTTTGTCAATAAAAGCAAAATTGCCGGGCGGCGCAATGAATTTTCCGTGGGCGGCGATTTGTTGAACCAGACCGGGCCGATTGAATTTTATCAAAATATCGCCGGTCAAAAAAGCGATGTGCTGACCGGTTTGACCGACGAAACCATCGGCAATGTCGGCTTTTTTTTCCAGAATTCGTTCGACCTGCTGCCAAACCGGCTCAATTTATTAGTCACCGGCCGTTTTGATAAAGTCATTTTCGATCAAAAAAATCAACTGCTTGCCGCACAAAATGATCAGCGAAATTTTGAAGCATTCACCCCCAAAGTTGCCTTGAATTATAAGCTCACTCCGGCGATTGCCCTGTACGCCTCCGCGGGCCGCAGTTTTGAGAGCCCG
This sequence comes from uncultured Calditrichaceae bacterium, assembly GCA_964450485.1. Classification (GTDB taxonomy): domain Bacteria; phylum Calditrichota; class Calditrichia; order RBG-13-44-9; family J075; genus JACKAQ01. The sequence continues at coordinate 4,094 of CAYVDX010000391.1, read as the reverse complement.
GGCGGCAATGAACTGGATAATTTCCCGCTCAGTTCCCAACCGGGCCGCCTGATTAATCCCGATTTGCAGGCGCAGGAAGCCGCTTTTTTTGAAGCAGGCATCAAGGGCGGAATCCGGCGGCCGGGACAGTCCTATTTTAAGCACATCCTGTTCGAAACAACGGTTTTCAATTATCAAATTGATAACGAGATCGTGCCGTTTGAAGTGTTCGGTGATGTGTTTTTCCGCAATTCCGCCCAAACAAACCGTTTTGGCGTCGAAACCGGCGGCGGCGTCGAATTGGTTGATGGATTGAACCTGAACGCAGCTTATACTTTTTCTGATTTTCAATATGACAAATACACGGCGGAAGCCATTGAATCAGACAATAGCGGAAATGTCGTGACAAATGACCGGGATTTTTCCGGGAATATTGTCCCAAGCGTGCCGCGGCATAATTTACTGCTGTCGCTGTCGAAATCCCACCGCTTTGCGCCGGGCCTGTCCGGGTTTGCCAAAATGGCTTATCAAAATGTCAGCGGATTATTTGTCGATGACGCAAATTCCGATAAAACAGAAAGTTACCAGTTGTGGAACGCTACGCTTGGTTTTGATATTTCGACGGAGCGTCTCGGCGTGTTGTTATCCGGAGGAGTGAATAATGTATTTGATGAATCGTATGTCGGATTTGTGAATATTAACTCCGCCAGCGGGCGTTTCTATGAAGCGGGCAGCCCGCGAAATTATTTTGGAACGGTTAAGTTTAGCCTGACGTTTTGAAGCGCGAATATTTTTTTTAGCCGGAGCTTGCCCCCGGCAAACCGGGGCTAGCTCCGGACAGCCGGGGGATTGACGCGGATGAACACTGATTTCGGATTTGTCTACAAATTTACCGTAGGGAACGGTCGCGACCGTTCCCTGTCAGATTGACAGGATGATTTACAAATGAAATATTTTCGGAAAATGAATAATTGTTTTTTTATTGGCTTTGCAATGGCATTCTTTTTGTCAGTAAATCACACGATTTTGCAGGATAGGTTAAATGCTCAGTCAAACAGCGCGCTGCGGATCGTCGATAATTTCCGCATTCATCCGAGCGATGTCACCCAAACGGAAGTGTTTATCACCGTTCATCCCTCGAATCCCGACATTCTGTTTGCATCGGCAAATACCATCAATTTTAACCCGTTTTTTATCAGCGAAGGGATTTATGTTTCCACTGACGGCGGGCAAAGTTGGAGCGGCAGCGATACTTGCAAAGGCGAGCCGATCCAGTTCCACGGCGGCGATCCGGGCATTGCCATTGATAAAGACGGTACGCTGATCATCACCCGCCTGGGGCGAACGCCGTTTCCGGGGTTGTATTCTCATTTTTCCACGGACAGCGGCGCTAACTGGTCCGGACAAAATACCATTACCACGGATGATTTGGAGCGGGCTTCGCTCATCAGTGACGGTTTCTCCGGCAGCGCCTTTTCCGGCAATACCTATGCAATTTGGGTAAAATTTGCACCGCCGTTTCCCATGGTTTTTGCCCACACGAATGATGGCGCAGTCAGTTGGACAACGCCGGTGCAAATCAACAATCCCACGCAGCGAAATGCGGGCGGCGATGTTGCCATAAGCCGGGATGGCACACTGCACGTCTGCTGGGCCGGCGTGGCGGATCATTCGCCGTTTACGGAAATCTTAGTGGGTTATGCCGCTTCCGGCGACGGGGGAAATAACTGGAATGTCACGGAAAACGCTTTTGAAACGAACGGCATTCAGGGCGTGCTGGGAGAGAAATTTAACATCCGCGTGAATGGATTGCCGCGCATTGCCATCGACAACAGCGGCGGGCCGCGCGACGGCTGGATTTACATCATCACCACAGAGAAAAACCGCGCCCCGGCCGGCGGCGATCCTGATATTGTTCTACATCGTTCCACGGATGGCGGGGCAAGTTGGTCGGCAGGCATTCGCATTAACCAGGATGCGCTGAACAACGGCAAAATTCAATATTTTCCGGCAATTGCGGTGGATGCCGGCGGTGGCGTCAATGTGATCTATTACGATGACCGCGGCACCAGCAGCGATTCCACCGGCGTGTTTTTGTCGCGCTCTATCGATGGCGGCGATAACTGGGTTGATACGGAAATCAGCGATCATCACTTTCAGCCAACGCCCATCGGCGGGCTGGGACAGGGTTACCAGGGCGATAATATCGATGTGGCTGTCGCCGGAAATATGTTGTGGCCGGTGTGGATGGACAATGCCAGCGGCGTTTACCAAATCTTGACTGCGCCGGTGGAACTCCCGATCGTTGGGCTGGAAGATGACGAGCGCGTTTCGCCCGCAGCATTCCGATTATTCCAAAATTATCCCAACCCCTTTAACCCGGAAACAACTTTCAAATTTCAAATTTTAAGTTTCGCTCTCGTGGAATTCTCTATTTTTGACATCGCCGGGTGGAATGTGGTCACGCTGATGAAGAACACGCTTCCCCCGGGCGAGCATTTGCTCCGTTGGGATGGGCGTGATCAGCAGGGAAATCCGGTCGGCAGCGGCGTTTATTTTTATCGGCTGCGCGTTTCAGCCGGGGCGAGTGGGGTTGCGGCTTTTAGCAAGACGCGAAAGATGATTTTGTTGCGATAATTTGATGAAGTTAAAGAAAATATGTTATCGGATCAACAGCATCTTTTTCGTATCGGAAAGAACCGCTGTACCGGCAGGTGTGCGAAGCCGGAGCCGGTAAAAATATACACCCGAAGGCAATCCTTCCCCGGAAAAACTTACCCTGTATTCACCCGGCAATTTATTTTCATTGACCAGCCTCGCCACACGTTTTCCGACAACATCGTAAACGGTTAGCGTAGCAAATCCTGAGCGTGAAATTTGATATTTGACATTTGTCTCCGGGTTAAAGGGGTTCGGATAATTTTGCCGCAAAATCGGGGATACCGGCAGGTTTTCAGGTAAACGGGGCAACGCCACCGGGGTTGGGTTGTATTTCAGGATGACGCCGTCATTTCCCACGGCAATGCCGTGCTGCGAATCCGCAAAAGCAACGTCGAAAATGTTCGCGCCATTGGGCGTATCCAATGGCTGCCATGTATCTCCGGCGTCAGCGCTGAAAATAAATTTTTGTGCCGTGCCAAGCGAAACCCAAATTTCCGAGTTCGTGCGAAAAGAAATGCCCGTGGCAATGCCAAAAGTCTCCAGGTTGCGGTATTCCCAGGTTTGCCCGCCGTTTGATGTTCGCACAACGCTGGCGCCAAATTCGAAATCGCCGCCAACGCCGATCACGTTGAGCGAATCGAGGACGAGCAAGCGCTGGATCGGCTCCGGGCCCACGCCTTTTGCTGACCAATTCCGTCCGCTATCTGCGGTCTGCCAAATCACGCCGGCAAGATCAAAAAAACCGCCGCCGGCAAAGCCGTTTTTTCGGTCGGCAAATGTTAAATCAATCACCGGAAATTGGGTAAATTGGGTTGTATCTAATTGGGCATGTGTCCACTGAACGCCGCCGTCTGTCGTGTAAACGATGGTGCCATCGCTGCCGCTCATCCAGCCGTTGAGCGAGTCAAAATAGCTGACGCTTCGCATAAAAACGTTTGTCTCTTTAAAATTATCCGCACGCCAATGATCGCCGCCGTCAACGGTTTTCAACAGAATGGAACCCAGCGGTGGGGTGGTAATGTTCCAGGCAATCGCCCATCCAAAGCGGTCATTCAGAAAAAAAACATCGGCGATATTTCCGGTAATGGCGCTGTTTTGGATCTGCCAGGTTTCTCCGCCATTCGCAGTGTGCAAAATGACGCCATTTTCGCCGACAGCCCAGCCGGTCAGCGAATCCGCAAAGCAAACCCTGTTTAGCGTTTCACGGGTGGGGCTGTTTACTTGCTCCCAAAAATTTTGCCCGGCGGCAGGTCTGTTAAAACAAAAGATGAAGGTTGCTAAAAATATAAATCGAATGACGATTCTCTTCATAAATTTTGCAGGTTAAATGATATTGTTAAAATTTGATTCGTAAAATTAGTGAAATTAACGGTTCAGATCAGGATTATTTTTAAATATATTTGACTTTGCGCTGATAAATTTTTAAAAATAGAGAGCATTCCAGTGTGAACACT
>CAYVDX010000390.1:0-4542 GCA_964450485.1 uncultured Calditrichaceae bacterium | reverse complement strand
CTAACACTTTAACACTTTAACACTTTAACACTTTAACACTTTAACACTCTAACACTCTAACACTTTAACACTTTAACACTCTAACACGAAAAAACTCCCTCAGGCAATATTCGGAAACTGAAATTTATCCGCATATTTTTGTTTGAAATGCGCATTGACGCCGGCGTGTTCCGGCAGCCGCAGGTGGGGATCGCGTTCCACAATCGCGAAAGCGTCCTGCCGGGCGACGGGCACGATTTTCTGATCCGTCACCAAATTGGCGTATTTTAAATCCGGCAAACCGTGCTGACGGGTGCCGAAAAACTCCCCGCTGCCGCGCAGCCGCAAATCTTCTTCGGCGATCTCAAAACCGTCGTTGGTGCGGGTCATCACCGCCATGCGATCCTGCGCCACTTCGTTAATTTCCTTCGGCGTTACCAAAATGCAATACGATTGTTGCGAACCGCGCCCTACTCTGCCGCGCAATTGATGCAACTGACTCAGACCGAATCGCTCGGCGTGTTCAATCATCATCAGCGTGGCGTTGGGCACATCCACCCCCACTTCGATCACCGTGGTGGCAACCAGCGCATCGATTTTCCCGGACTTGAAATCATTCATAATTTTCTCTTTTTCCGCCGGTTTCAATCGCCCGTGCAGCAACGCCAGCTTAAATTCAGGAAAAACATCCGCTTGAAAATGCGCGTGCGCCTCACTGGCCGCTTTTAAATCCAGTTTTTCCGACTCTTCAATCAGCGGATAAACGATATAGGCCTGCTCTCCGGCTTCAAAGCGCTTGCGGATAAATTCGTAAATCAGCGGCAGCCGGTCCTCGGTGCGCCAAAAGGTTTTAATCTCCTGCCGGCCCGGGGGCATTTCATCGATCACGGAAACGTCTAAATCGCCGTAAATGGTCAGCGCCAGGGTGCGGGGAATGGGCGTTGCGGTCATCACCAGCACATGCGGGGTTTTCTCGCTTTTATCGATCAACTCGCCGCGTTGCAGCACCCCGAACCGATGCTGCTCGTCGATCACCACCATGCCCATGTTCGCGAAATCCACCTTTTCCTGAATCAGCGCATGAGTGCCGATGACCAAATCCACATCGCCCCGGGCAATGCGCCGCTGCACCGCCTTTTTCTCCTTTGCGCTTAGGCTGCCGATCAACAAATTGATGCGTATGCCGCTGTTTCTGAGCAGGTTGCGAACATTAAAAAAATGTTGCTGCGCTAAAATTTCCGTCGGCGCCATCAGCGCTGCCTGATATCCGCCAGAAATCGCCAAATGCATGGCCAGCAGCGCCACCACGGTTTTTCCGCAACCGACGTCTCCCTGCATCAGCCGGTTCATGGGACTTCCGCTCTGCAAATCGCCGCGAATCTCCGACAATACCCGTTTTTGCGCGCCGGTCAGGGCAAACGGCAGGGAATTTTGCAACTGCGCAAACGCGGTTTCATTTGCTTCAATTGGCAATCCCAAAACCGGCAATTGATAAAAATGTTTGCGCAGCGCCATCAATAATTGCAGGTAAAACAGTTCCTCATATTTGAAACGCCGCTGAACCTGCTGCAACATTTCCGGCGAATCCGGGAAGTGCATTTGGTGGTAAGCATCTTTGCGAGAGATCAGGCGATACTGTTTGATGAGCTGCGCCGGGAGGGTTTCGGGAATATCTCCGCCGTAGCGTTGCAGCGCCAAAAAGAGAATTTTCCGCAGCACGTAATTGCTGATCCAGGCTTTTTTCAGATTTGCCGTGGAGGGATAAAGCGGGATCAATTGCCCGGTGTTGAGCTGCTCGCGTTGATCATTGATGATATCCCAATCCGGGTGCACCATTTGCCAGCCCCGGTAACGCGCGACTTTTCCGCTGAACGCCACGGTTTGCCCTTCCTGAAACACTTTCTCAAAATATCTCGCCTGGTTGAACCACACCCCTTCCAAAATGCCGGTGTCGTCGTGAATACGCACAATCAAGCGGCGCTTGCCCCGCGTAATCATCTGTTTTTTCAGCACTTCGCCGATCACCGTAACCACTTCGTCCACTTCCAGATCGCGTATTTTTCGCATGGCGCGACGATCCAGGTAGCGGCGCGGGCAGAATTCCAGCAGGTCGTACAGCGTCTCGATCCCGACGGTTTTCAACGCTGCCGCGCGGTTGGGACCGACGCCTTTTAGAAACGTCGCTTCGATTGTCATAAGATTATTTTGCATGTGAGGCGAGGGGATTTTGCCTAAAATTTTTATAACGAATTAAGCAGAACTTTTGTAAGAAACGGAGCCTGTAAACAGGCATCTTATTTCTGCTGTTTTATTTCATCATAAATTTGTTTAAGATTTAGTAACTCGAATGTGCTACTCCTCAACTTCCTGTCCATAAAATAATAATGGTCTTCTTCATATTCATCATAACTAAAATCGTATTTCTGAATAAGCAATGTTCTCATATCTAAAAATTTATACATAATATTGCTTTGATGTCTTGTCTCAAAATTCGCATAAAAAGTTCGGTTCAACAATTCCGTAAGATTATAATCCTTATCAAAATAATGAAAACGATATGTGCTGATGCTCGAAAGATTATCGCTGTTGGCATCAAGCGTTACAAAAATTAAATCCCGGTTTTTATTAATCACATAATCTCCAGGAAAACTTGTGTACCCGGTACCAACTCGAAACGGTGTAGGAAAAAGCTTTACGAAGGTCAGACGATCTCCTTTTTCACGCCATAATGTCAGGTAACTTGTGCCGCCTTCAAACATGCCATTATGATATAAAATCAAGCACAAAGACTTTTGCCTGATAGAAAGCTGAAATTGTAAGTCTTCGTTCTCAGGATACCTGACGATAGAATAAGTGCTGCTTGAATCCAACGTATGCGGATATCTTTTCTCCATCGAATCTATTTGTGTCGTTATTGCAAAGGTTACAAAGTGTGAGGACAAAGGTTTATTCGGTTCAAATGTAGATGGCGTGGACTTTTTCACCATATATTTGGTTGTTATTCGTTTTTGGGGCTCGTTAAGCGGCGTTGTTTTTAGAACGCCCACAAAATATTTAATATCATTTTTGTGAATAACCTGCGACATCATTACCGGGTTAAAAAAAATGACAACAGAGAAAATTGTAAAAAGATATTGTTTCATAACCGGCGCTTTTATATTTCGTTACACGAACGAAAAATCCTCACGACTAAAATCAAACGCTTCCGCAAGGGTAACCTTGAGACTCTACCAACACCTCGCACGTCGCCTCCTGGCGATTAACGCCCGGCACTTCTTCAATCCAGCCAATCCATCAATCACCGCTTTTTTTGATAATCGCTGTAAATTCGGTATGCATGTTCGCGCTCCTGATTTAAATACTGATGTTACGCGCATGGCTAAAAAGGGCTAAAGCCCTTGGGGATTTCGGGCGTTTCTTTACAACCCCGCCCTGAAGGACGGGGCTAACGAAACCAAATAAAACAATATGTTAGCCCCACGATTCATCGTGGGGTTGAAAAGGTGATAAAAACGTTGTGTAGCCCTTTTAAGGGCTTACAAACAAAAAGCGCGTAACATCAGTTAAATATTAAGCGACGACAGTTTCATAAGAAAAATCGAGTTTACCGGAGACTGCTTTGGCATGTTCGACAGTGAGACTTACAACCCTCCCATCAACATCAAAATCCACATATAGATTTTCATTCAGTTCCCTTGTTTCAGCAATATCAGAATTCGACAATTCGATATGAAGCGTATCAGTGTTTTCAAAATATTTGATTTTCATCTTTTGTTGTGCTCATTGTTCTCCATAGTTATCGTTCCAAAAAGCCCAGCATTCTGAACAGTTTTATATTTACTTCTTCCATTGTTCTTTTACTTAGCTTTCCAATTTTACGCGCGAGATCAACTTTTTGAATCGTTCGAATAATTCCAACCAACAATTTGGAATTCTCTCTTAATCCAGCCTCTTTAGCAGGAAGTAGAATATCTTGTTTTATAAACACGATTCAATTTTTTGGTACTAATGGGGGCAACAATAACAAGTGGATACTGCTGATTGAAGTTGTCTTCATCATTTTGTAGAATGAGAACAGGTCTTTCTTTCTCGACTAATTTTTTGCCTTCATGGGGAAACTCAAAAAATTTAGCAATATAGACCTCACCTCGCCGGATTTGTTTAGGCGCCAATTTTCAGTACCTTATTATGAATTTCTTGGGAAGGTTTCGTTATAAACTGATATTAATTCAGCAGCATATTCTTCATCGGGAGATTCGCCAAATTTAAAGGATTTTGAAAGCTGAACGTATTTTTCTTTGGTATTGTTTATCAACTCTTTTTTGCTTTCAGGCAATTCTTCGTCAAGAAAAGTAATAATAACCATCGAATTAGCTTTTTGGTCAACTTTTTTTAACGGTACAATAACATTCCCGTCATAAATTCCTTTAACGGATAGCATCTTGTTTACCTCATTTAAATAGCCGGTTTTTTCATATTTTAATAAATTCGTAAGTAGCTAAACAAATTTATTTTATATTTAAAATCAGACAAAATCATTGATGACAAAATCATTAAAAACAA
>CAYVDX010000389.1:0-4550 GCA_964450485.1 uncultured Calditrichaceae bacterium | reverse complement strand
CACTTCATCGCGGTCGTGGGCCATTATCGGCATGGGATAGAAATTTCGCGCCGGCGCATCCCACACAACCACGCCGGGTGAATTTGACAGGATCATCCGCAACTCTTCCAGATCGTAAGGCGTTTCAAATTCCACATTGATCGATTCCGAATGCCCGCCAAGCACGGGCACGCGCACACAGGTTGCCGTGATTTCTATGGCGTCATCGCCTAAAATTTTATGAGTTTCATCGATCATTTTGTGCTCTTCTTTTGTGTAGCCATCTTCATAAAAAACATCAATGTGCGGCAGGCAATTAAAAGCGATGGGATGCGGATAAGCACCGGCGTCCGATTTTCCGTCGTGAATTTCCTCCTTTAATTGTTGCACCGCCAACTTGCCGGTTCCGGTAACCGCCTGATAAGTGGAAACCACGATTCGCCGGATTTTGAAATGTTGATGCAGCGGGTAAAGCGCCGCCACCATTTGGATGGTTGAACAGTTAGGATTGGCAATGATGCCGTTGTGCGTTTGCAACGCCGCCGCGTTGACTTCCGGCACGATTAGCGGCACGTCCGCATCCATGCGCCAGGCGCTGGAATTATCAACCACCACAGCTCCGGCCCGGGCCGCAATCGGCGCAAACGCCTTGCTCACCGATGCGCCGGCGGAAAATATCGCGTAATCCACATCCCGGAATACCTCGCCGGATATCGCCCGTACTTCAATTTCTGATCCGCGAAATACAACTTTTTCGCCCTTGGAACGCTCCGAGGCGATGGGAATCAATTGTTTGACAGGGAATTTTCGCGCTTCCAGCACGCGAATCATTTTTTGCCCCACCAACCCGGTTGCGCCGACGATGGCAACGTTATAGCTTTTCATACACGCCTCAAATTATGGTAAACCACTTTTTTTAATCACTTTGAACCGATGTCATTCCGGCAATCTTTTAGCCGGAATCTATTACATTGACACGCTTGCAAAACATGGATTTCCGCTAAAAACATGCGGAAATGACAGTGTTTGAAGCGTTTGCTTAAGGAAATAATTTATATCGAACTCACGCTAATATAACACCTGAGAAGGATATTGGCAATCGGCGTTTTGATCAATCGCTGAAAATCTTAACATTTTGTTCCACATTTGTCTTGTGCAGGGTTAAATTATTATATAACATTCAGGTTATCGTCTCAACAGCCGATGTTGCGAACGCTTCGGTAAACAAAGAAATGATTGTAACGTAAGCAAGAATTATTTATTCGGAAGTAAACAAAATGAAAATCGATTTTTGCGTCAACCATCCCAACAAAATGGCCAGTTATCGATGCTATTACTGTAAAAATCATATTTGTAAAAATTGCCGTCACCATCGCGACCGCCATTATTTTTGCAGCTCGAAATGCTACTGGAAGCTCAGGCTTCAAAACACGCTGGCGTCATTTAAAAAGAGTAAACTGAAACTGATTGTGGGCTGGAATGCCCTGCTGACAATCGGCTTGTTGGCAACCCTGGCAATGCGCTTCAACGCTTCGGATAAATCCGCCATTCCCGCAACACCCCGCGACGTTTTAGCAACGCCCGCACCGGCCGTTTTGCCGACGCAGCCATTAGCGGAATTAATTCGTCACGCCGAGACGCTTCACCGGCAAAACTCAAGCAAAAATTCCTACGAATTAACATTGCCGTTAAAAAAAGGCTCGGTGGTCAACGTGTGGCGAAACAACTGGCCGGTGATCAGCCGGGCGGTGACGGTCGCAGGGCAGCAACAATTTTCCATTCCCCTGGATTACGATAAAAATCTCATTCGCGTCGGCGTTTGGGATCAAGATCAGCAGTTGGTATTCGAAGATCAAATGGCAATCACTTACAAAACCGCTTTTGTCGAATCCCTGCGGCGCTCGGTTTTTCACGGCAGCCGCGAGCAACGAAAAATATCGCTGACATTTGACGCCGGATCGCTGGACAAGGGCGCTGCTGAAATCCTGCAAATTTTGCGCGACAAAAATATCAAAACAACCATGTTTATCACCGGACAATTTATTGAGCGCTACCCGGATTTAGTGCTGCAAATTTTAGCGGATGGGCACGAAATCGGCAATCACACCTATAACCATCCCCACCTGACGACCTACGACAGCACCCGCCGGCACGACACACTGCCCACCGTCACCCGCGAATTTTTGCAGCGACAGCTCCTGAAAACCGACAGCCTTTTTACCGCGCTGACCGGCGAAAAAATGAAGCCGTACTGGCGGGCCCCTTTTGGCGAATTCAACCCGGAAATTCTCGGTTGGGCCGGCGTAATCGGGATTATGCATGTTTGTTGGACAAACGGCTTTGATACCCGCGACTGGATCGCAAGCCCGGAAACGCCCGGCTATCAATCCCCCTCGGAGGTTCATGAAAAAATTTTGAGTAAAGACGACAAAAACAACAGCTTAAGCGGCGCAATCGTGCTGATGCATCTTGGCACGGAGCGGCAGAAGGCGCCCATGTACGATATGCTGCCAATATTGATTGACGATCTTCAAAATCGCGGCTATCAAGCCGTGAGCATCACAAAATTGCTAAACCCTTGAACCTTTTCACTTCGTAGCGTTTAACACTACGGAAGTAAATCATGAAAGAAACGCCACAAACACCCAAAAAAGCGTCGCTTCAACATCGTCTTCGAAGCTGGCATTTTTATACATTTATCATCAGCTTTTCGATCATTTTTTTGGGATATTTCGCCTGGAAATTTACCCCGTTAAAAAATGAACTGGAAGCGCGGGTGATCAAGCAGCTACAGCCCTATCTTGGCGAGTCATTTTATATTACGGACTTTTCAATCGGGCTGAAAAGCCTCTCGTTTTACAATGTACGCGCGGCAAGCCCGGATGAAAATTATTCGTTGGATATTGCAGAAATCGCCATCAGCTTTGACCCGGAAAAACTTTTTTCTCACCAACTTCAGCCCCTCAAAACCATCGAATCCGTCACGATCCGCAAGCCGCAACTGACCATTTATTACACCCAAAAGCCGCGCGCCAAAAGCGATTTTTCCATCGATAAAATTACCGAAGAGATCTTGCATAATTTGAAAACCAATTTTCCTGAAATTGACCACGTTCGCATTCGCGAGGGCGGCGTTTTGCTGCAATTACCCTGGCAAACCACGCTCACGAAAAAGCAAATCCCCCTGATTAACGGGCTGAACGGGCGGCTGGAATACCTCGCCAACAGCGAGGAAATCACCCTGAAGCTGCGCGGTGAATTATTGGGCGCGGAAAATTCATTCATCAAGCTTTCCGGCAAAGTCAATTTTCCCAACAAGCATTTCGACGGAACGATCAACTTCGACGAAAGTTACATCACCTCCAAACTGCCCTTTTGGGGGCTGAATTTTTGGGAGATCGAAAACGGTCGCCTGGCCGGTGAAGTGCGGGTAACCAACGAGCAGTTTTCAATTGACAGCCTGTTTTTTCACGGCGACGTCAAGGTCAAAAACATGGCCACCTCCATTTACAATCAACGCGCCGTCATCGACAGTTTTTACCTGCGTTTTGACCGGCAAAATGTGCTGATCGACACCTTTGACTGTAAAATCGAAACCGGCGATATCCGGTTTGGCGGCATGCTTTACAACATCTTTCAACCGACGGCCGATTGGCGGGCGAGCGTGAAAAATTACCCGGTAAAATTTTTAAAACAGTCGCACCGCATTTTTGAATATGCCCACGACGGCAAATTAAAGGGATGGGCGACATTTACCGGCCCCATAAAATCGCTGGATGTTCACGCGGAAATGCGCAGCCCGGACGTGTTGTACGCGGTCGCGCCGTTTAACACGGTGCGGGCGATTTTGGATTATAACACCCAAAAGAAGATTCTCTATTTGCCATATCTCCGCGCGGATTTTTTTAAATTTCGCACCCGGGGGTTCGGCTATGTCAACTTCAATACCGACTCCCTCGATTTCGATTTGAAATCCGATATTCGCGTGCCGGATGACTATTTCAACCTGATGACCGGGTTGAACGGCGGCAAGGTGAAGGTCAACACAGACTTTTACGGGAATTTTATATCCAAAAATTTTCGCGGGCAATTCCACTACAAAGGAAAGGGGGTTGACACGCTGCTGGTTAGCGGACGGGGACCATTTACCCTTGACGATCAACGGCTGAACTTCCGGGTGCGAAGCGACGACCGCAACGATGATTTTACTTTTCACGGAACCATCGACAGCCTGTTCAGCGGCCCCGATATTGACCTTTTGGAAGCGCGCGACTTTCCCATGGCGCAGCTTTCCTACAACCCGCTTGTGAAAAAATTTTTGGAAAAACGCTACACAAATTTCTATTTTTCCGGGCCGTATTACTCGCTCGCCACAAAGATGAAAATTGTCGCCAAAGATGAGCCGCTCCGTAAAATCGTAGAAGTCAACGGGAATATTCAAGACGTCTTTTTGGACAACCAGCGCTACCGTGGGCGATTTACGGCTTATACCGCTCCGCAAAAAATCAACGGCGCATTTGATGTCGATTTTTCCGTTAAAGGCGTGAATGCAACGATTTTCTCCCGGGATT
>CAYVDX010000388.1:0-4562 GCA_964450485.1 uncultured Calditrichaceae bacterium | reverse complement strand
GGACCACGCTGGCGCTTTTGGAATTGGAATTCGCGGAAACCACATCGACATTGCCGTCATTGTCAATATCGCCGGCGGCGATCATCCAGGGGCTGCCGCCCACGGTGATTTTGTCGGAAAAAATCAGGCCGCCGTTGCCATCGCCTAAAAACAAAATCATCTCCCGGCTTTGCAATGCGCCGACGAACAGATCGAGAATGCCGTCATTATTCGCATCCGCGGCAACGCAGGCGGTTTCGCCATTGCCGTTACCGCTGATGTTGACTGCCGCGGCAAACGTGCCGTCGCCGTTATTGCGCAACAGGGACAAATTGTTGCCGTCGCGATTTGCCGTAACGATGTCCATTTTCCCGTCGCCGTCCAAATCCAAAAGCGCCAACCCGCGCACGCCGCCGGCCGCGTGATAATCCGTGATCGATAAAAAGCCGCCGACGCCATCGCCCAACAACACATGCACGCGGTCGTTTTGGGTGTTTCCGATGGCAAAATCGATAAAACCGTCGCCGTTGAAATCACTGGCGTCATTGGTGCTGGGGCGGGCCGCGTTTGTCAACGGATGAACCGTAAAATTGCTGTAACCGCCGCTGCCGTCATTTAAAAATACCCGCACATCGTTGGCGATTTCATTGGGAACCAGGTAATCGGTAAAGCCGTCGCCGTTCACATCCGCGGCATTGGCGCCGTAGGTTTGGATGCGCCCTTCGCCGCTGCGCCGCACGGAGACACGCGCGATTTCATCAATCGCCATACTGCTCGGATTCGATTGTATCCAAAAATTCCAAACATAACCGTGCGCCATTGGCTGGCCGGCAGCATCTGTAATCATTTTTGACATCGTGACGGTGACGGTCTCCCCGGCGGAAAAAAGCTTGTCCGGCAGAAAGGTCAAAACGGTGTTGTTGTTTTCAAACGTGATATTTCCGGTCATCACACCCGACCATCGCCCGAATACCAAAAATGTGCCGCCGTTCACGCTTTGCGGATCAACGGCATCGCTGAAGGTAATGGAAATCACCGTTGCGCGTTCGGCGTTAATTTTGTGCGACGCCGGCGAAACGGATTGAACGGACAAAACAGCATTGGCGTCGGCAAGGGCAAACCAACTATTGAGCAACACACTCAAACAGGTAAAAAATATGGCGCGAACCTTCATTTTGAGGCTCCATCAAAAGGTTAAACAATGGCGGCGGGTGAGGAAATGTAGTAAAATAGGCGTGTTTTTTCAAGTTTTAAATCAAACCTCGCCAACAGCAAAGAAAATTTTTTCAATCTCATCAATCAAAAACGGGATGTTTGATTTGGAGAAAGATAAATTAGGTGCGGGAATGCGATTACGCTTAATATTGGGCGGTATATGTTTATGGTGCGGATGGGTTACGGCTAATACCGGGTCATCCGGGTGTTCCTGGGAATCATACCAGTATTGGCGTTTATTGCCTTTGTACACGACATAACCATAACCGGTAATCCAATTTTCTAAATCAAAATCGAGCGCTTCGCGGATTTCCAAATAGATATCATCTTCAAAGTATATTTTTCCGCTTAACGTGGCAAGATGGCGGCCGGCGGGAATTAACACAATATCCGAATAGTGAATGTATTCAGAGGATTCGGCAATCCTGTAAATGATTGCTTCATACGCTTGCCGGGTAAGTGTCATGGTCAGACTTTGCTTAACTTGCGAAAAACCGAAGAACCCTTCAACATGTATGCGCGATATCGCATTAAACGATCTTGTTTACTTTTATAATAACCTGCCCATTCCGCAAAATCCAGGTTGCCGTTATCTTCCAACCAGCCGTTGGTGTAGGCGTCAAAAAAGTATTCTGATAAAATACCATATTGTTTTTCAAATTCCTGGCACTTGTTTTCAGCCGCGTGCAAATCTTCAAAGATTTCTTTGATTTTACTTTTCTTCATTTTTCTCATCCATATTATGAATAAGCGTTAAATCTTCAATTCTAAATTACATTGATATATGAACGATTTCAAGTTTTTAGTGTAACCGTTTGTTATTTTTCTAAAACCTCACCAACGCCGACGCCCAGGTAAATCCGGCCCCAAACGCGGCTAAACAGACCAGTGTATCATCCTTGATCAATCCATCTTCCCAGGCTTCGCTCATGGCAATGGGAATCGACGCGGCGGTTGTGTTGCCGTATTTTTGGATGTTGCTGATCACTTTTTCCGGCGGAAAGCCCAGCTTTTTGGCAACCGCCTGGGTAATTCGCAAATTCGCCTGGTGCGGAATCAATAAATCGACCTCATCCAGTGTGCAACCGGCGGCTTCCAACGCTTCCATGATGACCGCCGGGAATTTAATCACCGCGTGTTTGAAAACATATCGCCCGTCCATATTAATTTTGATGCCGTGACCGGGAACTTCCGGGTCAAATTCAAGCGTTTTTGGAAACGACGGCGCAATGCCTGAAAGCGGCTGCGCATGTTTTCCGTCCGCATGGAGATGCGTGGTTAAAACGCCTTTTTGGGGATCATCTGTTGACGTCAAAATCGCCGCGCCGGCGCCATCGGCAAAAATAATCGCCGTATTCCTGCCATGTGTTGACAAATCCAACGAGGTGCTCAACACCTCTGCGCCGACAACCAAAACATTTCGATACGTCCCGGTTTTTATAAAACTGTCCGCGATGGCCAAGGCATAAAGAAATCCCGAGCAAGCATTGCGGATATCAATTGCCGGGATGCCCGGCAGTCCCATCCGTTCTTGCAACATGCACCCGCCGCCCGGAAAAACGTGGTCAGACATCACTGTCGCAAACACAATACAATCAATGTCCTGCGCACCCATTTTAGCGCGTTCCAACGCCATAATCGTTGCTTTGTGCGCCATCCCGGAAATCGTTTCGCCCTTTTCGATCCAGCAACGTGTTTCAATGCCGGTTCGTTCCCGAATCCATTCGTCGGATGTGTCCATCCACTGTTCCAGGTCGTGATTTGAAATCACCCGGGTGGGAACATAATGACCGATCCCCACAATTTTTGAATTTTTCATCAATTTGCCCAATCTATCCCTGTTGATTTTTACTCGATAATTTATGTAACATATCCCGGGTCATCCCGTCGAGATCGAATTCAGGCTGCCAGCCCCATTCTTCGCGTGCGAAGCGATCATCAATGCTTGCCGGCCAGGATTCCGCTATTTTTTGGCGAAAATCCGGTTCAAAACGGCAGCGGAATTCCGGTAGATGCCGGTGAATTGCGGCCAGGATATCGTCCGGGGAAAGCCGCATCGAATGGACATTGTAAACACGCCGTTTCAGCGTTTTCGATTCGGCAAACGCCAACGCGATAATCGCCCGGATCGCGTCGGGCATATACATAAACGGGAGCGGCGTTTCCGGTTTGATGTAGCAATTAAACGGTTCACTTTTTACCGCTTTGAGATACATATCCACCGCGTAATCCGTGGTGCCGCCGCCCGGAAGCGTCTCGCTGCTGATGATGCCCGGGTAGCGCAGCGACCGTGTGTCTAATCCGAATTTGTCGTGATAATATTGCATTAGCTTTTCACCGGCGACTTTTGTAACGCCATACATTGTCGTGGGATTGAGCGGCGTTTCATTGGGTGTATTTTCCTTCGGTGCATCCGGCCCAAAGACGGCGATGCTGCTGGGCACAATCACCCGCTCAACGCCTTTCGAGCGGGAGACATTCAGAATGTTCATCAAACCGTTCAGGTTGACGTCATACGCTAATTGAGGATTTTTCTCGCCGCTCGCGGAGAGAATTGCCGCCATGTGAAAAACTGTTTTGATCTGTTCTTCAACAACGGTTTTGGCGATCATGTGCACATCTAAAACATTCAAATAACGAAAATAACTGTGTTCTTTTACCAGTGTCGGCGCTTTTTGAATATCCGTGGAAATGATATTCTTTTTTCCAAATTTTTTGCCTAATTCGGCGACCAATTCCGATCCGATTTGTCCGCATGCACCCGTCACCAATATCTTTTTCATATTCGCTTCCTCATCCATGTCGCATTTAAATCAAAATATAAAGCGTATTTGTGTAGCTCTATAAGCATTGGAAGTTCATTCCGCACAATTATACAGACCTAAACCGTCTTTGTTCTTTTGTCTTGATACAAAAGAACCAAAAAATCAAGGCGGAATTAAACTCGACGCCAAAAAACGGGCGTCTCAAACAAAAATTCCGCCAAAAACAAACAAATTTAAATCCAGACATTATCTCGAACAACCGTGTGTTTTCAATTTATTGGTGCTACACAAATACTATAAAGCTAACGAAATTTTCCAAATGATAATAACATTTTGTTAAAAAAACTTTAGATCTGTTGACCCTCAACGAACATGAATATGTACCAAACAGGACATTTTTTGTGTCATCAAATGCGTTTTTAGGGAAAAACGGTATAAAAAAGGCTATAATTGCATTGGCACGGTCTTCGCATAAACCAAAAGTGACGTTGATAAATATGCGAAAAAACAAATTCACACAACACAAGGAGTGTAAAAATGAAATCCGTGAAATTATTTTTTAAAACAATGTTTATAGCCGTCGCATTCTTTTCATGCGCCGGG
>CAYVDX010000387.1:0-4568 GCA_964450485.1 uncultured Calditrichaceae bacterium | reverse complement strand
AACTACACCTTATTTTTCTCATTAAATGGTCTTGACAATGGGGTCCACTTTAGATATACTTTCTTTACAAAACCTGTTCTTTTTCTCCTCTGGTTAATTCATTGGCAATGAGTTCTGCCTGTTTTAAAACCGTTTCCGTAGCCAGCTTTTGCATGTCCGGCGGATAACCATATTGGCGCAAGGTACGTTTGACAATGACTTTTAATTTGGCTTTGACGCTTTCTTTGATCGTCCAATCAATGCTGGCGTTTTGTTTCACACGCTCAAAAAGCACAATGGCCAGTTCGCGCAGCTTGTCTTTCTGCATCAGTTCGCGGGCGCTTTTATTATTGGCGATAGCCGTATAAAACGCATATTCAAAAGTGGAAAGGCCCATTTCCTGAGGCTCTTTGTCCATTTCCTGAATATCCTTGCCCAACTTAATGAGTTCTTCAATGAATTCCGCGGCGGTGATGATTTTATTGTGATATTTTCGAATCGAGTTTTCCAGCATTTCCATCAGGGTTTTGCTTTGCACCAGATTGGTCCTGGCCCGGGATTTGATTTCATCATTCAAAAGTTTTTTCAGCACTTCCATGGCAATGTTTTTGTGCTGCATGCCTTTGACTTCCAAAAGGAATTCTTCCGAAAGAATGGAAATATCCGGTTTTTTGATACCGGCGGCGTCAAATACATCGATCACTTTTTCCGTTACCAAAGCTTTATCTATGACCTGCCGGATGGCGGTTTCCAGCTCTTCATCGGTTTTGCCGGGGCCGGGCGTTTCGAATTTAACCAGCCGGGCTTTGACGGCCTGAAAGAAGGCGACTTCATCTTTTACATCCATAGCCTGTTCGTGCGGGATAGCAATAGCAAATGCTTTGGATAGCGCGGTTACTTCATCCACATAGCGTTTCCTGCCGTTTTCCAAACCGAGTATGTGTTCTTCGGCGGATAAAATGATGGAAAGTTTTTGTGACGTATCCGCGGTGAAATAATCTTCGTAATTGAAACCATGGTACATGGCCGAAACCACTTCCAGCTTTTCCAGCATGAGCTGCACGGCTTTTTCCTGCGTGATAGTCGGGTCGCCTTTGCCGCCGCTTTCGGAATAAAAAGAAAGTGCTTTTTTTAGGTCGGATGCGATGCCAAGATAGTCAACAACCAAACCACCCGGCTTGTCTTTGTAAACACGGTTGACACGGGCGATGGCCTGCATCAGGTTGTGTCCTTGCATGGGCTTATCGATGTACATCGTGTGCAGACAGGGTACGTCAAAGCCGGTCAGCCACATGTCACGGACAATCACCAGTTTCATCTCGTCCTGCGGATCTTTCATGCGGTCGGCTAATGCGCGGCGTTGCTCTTTGGTGGTGTGATGTTTGGCCATTTGGGGGCCGTCGGATGACGCCGCGGTCATCACCACTTTAATAACGCCTTTGCTCAAATCATCGCTATGCCAGTGCGGGCGCAGTTTAATAATTTCGTCATACAATTCCACGGCGATGCGCCGCGACATGGCAACGATCATCCCTTTGCCTTCAAACACTTCCTGCCGCGCTTCAAAATGAGTGACAATATCCTTGGCGACCTGTTTGATGCGGTCTTTACTGCCTACCAGCGCTTCCAACTGGGTCCATTTGGCTTTGGCTTTTTGGGTTTCGGATAGATCGTCCTGTTTCAGCTCTTTATCCAGTTCTTTGACCAGACGCTTGCCTTCTTCGCTCAAATGAATTTTGGCCAGACGGCTCTCATAATAAATGCGCACCGTGGCGCCGTCTTCCACCGCCATGGCGATGTCGTAAATATCGATGTAGTTGCCAAAAACAACAGGCGTGTTTTTATCCGTTTTTTCGATGGGCGTGCCGGTGAAGCCCAAATAGGTGGCATTGGGCAGGGCGTCGCGCAGGTATTTGGCAAAACCGTAAACCGTTTTCTTGCCGATCACATTGCCGTTCTGGTCTTTGGCATCGATGGTTTTGGCTTTGAAACCGTATTGAGTGCGGTGCGCTTCGTCGGCAACGACCACGATATTTTTACGCGGCGATAATTCTTCGTAAACATTGCCTGCGTCGGGTTGAAACTTTTGGATAGTGGTAAAAACAATTCCGCCGGACGCTACCTTTAACAATTCTTTCAGATGTTCGCGGTTTTTAGCCTGAACGGGTTCCTGACGCAACAGTTGCTTGGACGCGGCGAAGGTGTCGAAGAGCTGATCGTCCAGGTCGTTGCGGTCGGTGATGACCACGATGGTGGGATTGTTCATTCTTAACACGATTTTTCCGGCATAAAAAACCATGGACAGCGATTTGCCGCTGCCCTGGGTATGCCAGACTACGCCGCCGCGCCGGTCGCCTTCGGGCTGCAAACTTACTCCGGGTACACCATAACTTTCCGGCGATTCTCTTACCAAATGCCCCTCCGGGGGAGGGGTGCCCGTCAAGGCGGGGTGGTTTTGAACCCTGGAAGAATCCGTATCATCCTCCCCGGAACCGGCAGCACCCGTCAGGGCTGGGTGACCGTAAAGCATTTCCAATACACTATCCAATCGTTGGAGAACATCTTTTGCCGGAATATGAATGACTGTCAAATCTAATGACTCTAAATAACGATCTCTTTCTTTGTCATATTCTACTTTATCAATATGACTGCTGCCGTCTACTTCAATAACCACATTACAATTACCGCAATAAAAATCCACAATATAATTACCGATGATTTTTTGCCTGTCAAAATCAAATCCTTTGAATTGCTTTTTATTCAAACGCTGCCAGAGAAGCACTTCGGAAAGATTACCTGCCTTGCGCAATTCTCTTGCTCGTTCTTTTAATTTGGGATTATAGGGAAGATTGAAATAGTTACGGGAGTTCCTTTTGACCACCCCGGTCTTCGACCACCCCTCCGGGGGAGGGGAATCAACCACCCCGTCAGGCTTCGCCTGCCACCCCTCCGGGGGAGGGGAATCAACCACCCCGTCAGGCTTCGCCTGCCACCCCTCCGGGGGAGGGGAATAGCCTGCGGCGCGAAGGGTGGATTCCACTGCCCGGTTCACCGCAAAATATTGATGGTAGGCGGCCAGTTTTTTTACGGTTTCCACGGTGGTGATCCCGGTCTTTAAATCTTCCTTTTTATTCTTTTCAAAAACAATGAAATGGCGGATAAGATCCAGCAAAGTTTTTTTGTTGAGCATGCCTTTGATCAGCGTTTCCAACTGTCCGACCAGCGGGGACGCTTCCTTTTTGCCGTCGACGGTTTTCCAGGCCATAAAGCGGCTGTAGCCCGAAGAAATGGTGCCGGCGCGCGCTTCCAGCCCGTCGGAAATGACGCAGAAGCCGTTGTAGGTGAACAAAGAAGGAATGGCGCTTTTGTAGGTCTGAATCTGTTTAAACGCCGATTTCACCGTGGCGTTTTCATCGGCCGGATTCTTCAGCTCAATTACCACCAGCGGCAAACCGTTAATAAAAAGAATCACATCAGGCCGTTTAATGACAGTTCCGGATGCTGAGCCTGTCGAAGCAACCGTGAACTGGTTGCAGACCACAAAATCATTGTTATCCGGATTGTTGAAATCCACCAGCCAGACCAGGTCGCCGCGTTCCTTGCCCTCTTTTTGATAGCTGACCTTGACGCCTTCGGTGAGCAGGCGGTGAAAGGACTCGTTATTGGCGATCAGCGCCGGGGAGTGAATGTGCTGAATTTGTTTGATGGATTCTTCAATGGCCGAAGCGGGCAAATTGGAATTGATACGCCGCACAGCGCTTTGCAGCCGTTCCAACAACAGCACCTCTTCAAAAGATGACCGTTTCTGAAAAAATGCTGAACGTTGTCCTGAGCCTGTCGTAGGGCTTGTCGAAGCATCTGGTGCGATATCCGGGCCGGAGATGTATTGGTAGCCGAGCGATTCCAATAATTCGATAGCCAGATTTTCGATTTGCGATTCGGTTATTTTCATTGTTCCGGTTCCGAGTTTGACGGATTGAATTTATCATCGTTCCAATTCAATGGATTATTAATGATGTAATTTTTTATTCGATAATATTCATTTTCATTACGAATGATATGGTCATGATAATTGGGTTGGAAAAAATGGTTATTTCGATTGTATTTTGGGATATTCATTTTTTTTTCGTCAATATAATCATCAATTTTTGAATTCACCGCAGATTTGAACCCACCGATAAATGATGATATTGATTTGGGTTTGCGAAAAAATTGGGGTTGTGCAACGGATTGCGGGGATTGGTCGGATTGGTCGGATTGGTTGGATTGCCGGGATTGTTGGGATTGTTGGAATTGTAGAGACGCACGGCCGTGCGTCTCTACGTGGTGCGTTCCGTGCGTTTCGTGCGTTCCATCCGTTTCGTGCGTCCCGATCAAATCATTGTCATTATCGTTTTTCGGTTTTTTTAATATGATGATGGCGTGTAAATGATTGGGCATAATGATATATTCATCACAATACAATTCATCGCGAATTTCAAATGATTTTTTCCATTCAGCGTCAACAATTTTCCCAAAATCGGATAATTTTGTATATGCACGTTTTTTTTTGAACGCACGGCCGTTTTCGCCGTTTTGTAGAAACGCAC
>CAYVDX010000386.1:0-4580 GCA_964450485.1 uncultured Calditrichaceae bacterium | reverse complement strand
CCGGCTTCAGTCAGATCCGCTAATAGTTCTCCGGTTTCGGCGTCTTTCACCAGGGTGCCGGCCGGCACTTGCAAAATGATGTCATCGCTTTTGCGACCGTGTTTGTTCGATCCCATGCCGTGTTGCCCGTGCCTGGCCACATAACGGCTGTGATACCGGTAATCAATCAGCGTGTGCAATTGCGGGTTCACTTGCAGGATGATGCTGCCGCCCCTGCCGCCGTCGCCGCCGCTGGGGCCGCCCTTGGGAATAAATTTTTCCCGGCGAAAACTCATGCAGCCGCTGCCGCCCTGTCCGGCTTTTACGTGTATATTTACGTAATCTAAAAAAATCATCTTTTTCGATAACTCATTTTTTTAAACGCGCAACCGTTGCTCCCCACGAGCCGCCGCTGCCTTCCCGCCAAAATGTTTCCACACCCGGATGGGCCTCCAAAATGCTGTGCACGATGCGCCGCAGCACGCCTTTTCCCTTGCCATGCACAATGCGAATTTGAAAAATGCCGCGCTCCCGGCATTCCCGAATGTATTCCGGCAGCAAATCTTTCACATCCCCGGGCAAAAATTGATGTAAATCGAGCGCGCCGTCAATGGGATATTCAATTGGTTTCATCAGACCACCAATTACAGGAGTTCAGTCCGGAAAAAATTAACGACATTCGCGCAAATCGTGATTAATTTTTTAATCACTGAAGTTACGCGCTGCGGCCCAAAAGGGCTAAAGCCCTTGAGGTTTCAGGTATTTCATTGCGCCCCCACCCTGAAGGGCGGGGCTAATAGCGTCAAATAAAACAATGTGTTCGCCTCACGATTCATCGCGGGGCTGAAAGGATGCTAAAAACCTTTTATGGCCCTTTTAAGGGCTTACAAGCAATAAACGCGTAACATCGTCAAAAATTTATAACCGATGGGTATAAAAGTCAATCTCTATATTCCGGCGTCACGGAAAGGAGTAAAAAAACGCTCAGCACTGCTTACCTTTTCAAAAACCCCTTTGCGGTGACATTTTCCGGATCGAGAATGAGAATGTCGTTAAACACGCGCACGGCCGTTTCCGCTTCGCCCTGGGCGCTTTTCACCAGGGCATATTCGGTTAAAAACTTGATATCGATTGGATAAATTGCCAACATTTTTAAGGCGATTTTTTCCGCGGTATCGTATTTTTCCTGTAATCGAAGCGCATAAATCAATCGCAGGTTTCCAAAGTAATTAAAATAATCGACATTCAGAATTTGAAACGCTTCCGACTCAACCTGGTCGTATTTTGTTTGGGCCAGCAAGGGGAGCAAGCGCCCCAATTTTGCCTCTAATGAATTGGGCGAAATTTTGATGGCATTGTCATAATGCTCCAGCGAATTGGCGTAATTTTGGTTTAAATAATACAGCCATGCCAGCCGCAGGTTCACGGTGTAGCCGTTGGGATATTCATTGAAAATCGGCAGCAGCGCCTTGATTGCATCGGTGTAATTTTCAATTTTTTCGTAATTGTAGGATTTGTAGTAGGCTTCCTGAATTTCTTTTTGGTTCAGCGCAAAAGTGGTTGCGCTTGTGATCAGTAAAATGAACAAGATCCATTTTTTCATTGCTGTTTCCTTTGTAAATTACTGTTTTTTATCGGAGTAAAAGCATTTTCCGCGTATCCAGAAATGCCGCTGAATGCAATTGATAGTAATAAATGCCGGACGTGACCGGCGCGCCGTTGTCGGCGGTTCCGTCCCATTCAAGAGCGTGCGGGCCGGCCGGGAGTGCGCCGGTAAATAATGTTTTGACCTGCTGACCCAATCCATTAAAAATCGTCAGGGAAAGCGTCGTTCCGCGAAACAGTTCAAATTCAATTTTAGTAGCGGGATTAAACGGGTTTGGGTAATTTTGACGAAGCACAAAGCTGCTGACCGGGAAATCGTGGTTTTCCGAGGCTTGTAAAGCGGTCGCGGCGTCGCTTTCCAGCGCGATGATGTGCGGTTTATTTTGATCAAAACTGAAGGAGCCGATCACAATTTCCCGAGCGCCATCCCCATCGGCGTCGCCAATCGCGAATTTTGAGGGCTTGAACAACTCGCCGTTGCTCAGGTTGTCCGAATAGATGCTGGAAATGTTGTAATTATTTGGATCGGTCACATCGCCGCCCAGGTATTCCCAGTCAAACAAAGCGCTGGTCACGCCGGTGGAATCCGCGGCGGCAAGATAAATATCCGGGCGATCCGCCGGCTGCCCGACCGGGGAATCACCGTTCCCGGATTTAACCTGGGTGATGCGCCATCCGCCGTTGGTTTTGTAATCGCTCAACAGGTGAACATTGCCGGCGAAGCTCAAATGATCGACGGAGCCGCTGTTGGTCAGCACCCAAAAATAACCGGCGGTTGACGCCAAAAACAGTTCGTTCAACCCGTCTCCGTCCAGATCGATCTCGGTTGCGCCTTCGTTGCTTAACGCGGATGGCTCTAAAGTCATAAAGAAATCGCTGGACTTTTGGTAAGTATTTACGCCGGTATTTTCAAAAATCACCAGCCGGTTAAAATTCCATTCTCCGACAACGATCTCCTTGAAGCCGTCCTGGTCGAGATCGGTGGGCTGCGCCATGTAGCTGAAAAAGGTCAGCGTGGAGTCGTCATCCATTTCCACATTCCAGATGGGGTTGCTCAAATCGCTGCCCCGCGCCAATTCGGCAATGACAACGTGGCTGGCGGCCGGGTCGCGGCTGTAAAGCGCCATGATCAATTCGGGGTTGGGATCACCGTCAAGATTGGCAACGCTGATATCGCCGGATTCTTCCACGCCGCCGGGTAAATTGATATCCCAGGAAGCGGTTGGTAACACCGGGAAAAAGCCGGTGGTTGTGTCAAATTCAAAAATGTAGAGCGCATCCTGCCCGGCGTAGCAATCATTCAAAACGATCAGTTCCGGGATGGCGTCGTTATCCAAATCGCCGGTGGTAATTGATGAATAATTCGCAGTTGAGGTGTCCAACCCGGCAAAACCGCGATACCAGACGATCTGAAAGGAATCGTTCCCCACGGATTCATAGAGCATGGCGTCATTGCCAAACGCGCCGCTCCATGAGCTGCTCAGAAAAAATTCGCCCCGCCCGTCGCTGTCAAAATCATACATGCCGTCCAGCGACCAGGTTGCCCCGGCCGGCGTGAGACCGCCCGTGCCCCAGGGCGTATCCTGCCATACCGGGAAAAAATTGTTGCTGTAATTCTGCCCCAACAGAAACGTGCTGATCAAAAGAAGAAACAGTGTGGAATAAGACCTCATGCTCGCAACTCCCTCGTGTTATTGAAGATGAGTAGGGGCGAACGGCCGTTCGCCCCTACGGTTTACAAAGAATACCCGCCCAAAAGCGCTATCGTGAATGATTTGGAAATATCATCCAGTCCCAATTCCTTAAATCGTCCATGCGTGATTTTTAGCTTTAGCGATGCTTTATTATTTAACGCATATTTTAGCGACCCACCCAAAGTACCCAGGTGTTTCTCCGCAAGATTGAAGACCACAAAACCGTTGTTTGTCACCGCGAAAACCCGGAAACCTGTCCACAGGAATGCTTCCAGCGTAAAATTTTTGCGGTAGTAAAACAGCGATTGTTTCACCGAGGGAAATTGCGTTTTGCCAAATCCGATGTCATCCGAAAGTTCGATGTAAGACCCTTTGGTTTCCGCGAAAAAACTGCCGCTGGTGAAATAATTTCCGAAATAAAACCCAAAGGTTCCGTCAACTTGCAGCACTTTGAGATTCGGAGAATAAGCGTTGTAAAATGAACCGTAAACATCGACGGCGGCGCTGTAATAATTGGAACGATAGCGTTTCAGTCCGCTAAAAATGATAAAGCCGTTGTTGGTGAGGGCGTCGTCGGTAAAAATGGCATGAGCGCCGGCCCGCCAATTCAGGTTGGTCAGTTGATAGTTGGTGTAAATAAAGGTGATGTCCGCCTGGTTTATGGTGAACGCGGGGCTGTTGAAATGCTGCCCGTTGATCATTTGCGACAGATTGTCGAAATGAATGGCGGTGTAACTGAGATCGCTTTCGAACGAATGTTTTCGCCCAAATCCGTAATACCCGTACAGCCCGCCGGTAACGGCAAAATCCTTTTGGAATGTGTTGCTGTAGCGGGTAAATGAAAAATAGGGCAGCGCGTACTTTGACGATTTTGCCTGCGCAAAAATCCCCTGGGAAAGCATAAACAGGATCGCGCTAATGATGATTTTTTTCACCGTTTTTTCTCCTTTATCTCGTGACAAAGCTCCTGTTTTGTCGCGTTTTTTTCATTAAAGCTCTGCTTTTTTATAAGTTGTAATTCATTGACTTGAATCGACTTAAACCCGACAAACTCATCCAGTTCCACCCGGGTTTTTCCGCTAAAATTCAAAAATTTGGAGGAAATGTTGCCCTCGATGACATCGCCGTTGACACTGTTTCCAACAAACGTAATTTTATTCAAACGGTGGTAAAAAGAACTCAAAAACAGAACCGTCGCTTTTTTGATGCCGCCAACCACCATGCCCACCGGAATGTAATCTTCCCACTGCAATTGCGCGCGGGAAGCAAGCGGCAGCCGGGGCAGTGCCATAAAAAACGTTT
>CAYVDX010000385.1:0-4584 GCA_964450485.1 uncultured Calditrichaceae bacterium | reverse complement strand
ACGGCCACGCGGATGCGGAATTCTGGCTGGCGCAATTTGCCGAGGGCGCGCCGGTGTTGGATTTACCGGCCGATCATGCCCGCCCGGCGTTAAAAACCTATCGCTCCGGCCAGCAGTTTTTGCACATCGAGCGGGAACAGTTTCAATTATTTAAAAAAGCAGCCATGAAGCAGGGCGCGACCGCGTTTGCCGCGCTGATGGCTGTTTTTTCCGTGTTGCTGCACCGTCTTTCCGGGCAGAATGATTTTGCCATCGGTCTGGCCGCCGCCGGTCAATCGACCGTGGAAAACGGGCGGCTGGTGGGGCATTGCGTCAATTTGCTGCCGCTGCGCGCGAAAATTGATGCGCAGCAAACGTTTGGACAATTTCTCAAACAGATGAAAGGGCAGCTTTTCGACGCCTTTGATCACAGCGAATTCACCCTTGGCGATCTGCTGGAAAAGCTGAATTTGCCGCGCGATCCTTCGCGAACGCCGCTGATTTCGGCGATTCTCACCTACGAAACCGATTTGGAAACCCTGAATTTCGGCGATTTGCGCGCGGAAACATCGCTTAATCCCAAAAGTTACTGCAATTTTGATCTGGAATTGTATCTCACCGAATCGCCGCAGGGTTTGACGATTCGTCTCGATCACAACGCGGATTTGTTTGACGCGGCAACCGTGCAGCGCTGGTTGGGCTATTTTCAAACGATTTTGGAAAACACGGTCAAAGCCGTTGACCAACCGCTAACAAGGCTGCCGATCATTCCCGAAGCTGAGTTCCGGCAAATGCTGATCGAATGGAACAACACGGAAATGGATTTTCCCCGCGAGGCTTGCATTCATCACCTCTTTGAAGCGCAGGCCGCCAAAACACCGGAGAGTGTGGCGCTCATTTTTGACGACAAAGAAATTAAGTACCGTGAATTGAACAAACGCGCTAATCGACTGGCGCACTATCTGCAAAAACGCGGAGTTGGTCGCGAAAAACTGGCGGGTCTTTGCCTGCCGCGCGGCCCGGAAATGATCACCGCGATGTTAGCGATCCTCAAATCCGGCGGCGCTTACCTGCCCATCGATCCGGAATATCCCGAGGCGCGGATTTCCTTCATGCTGCAAGACAGCGGGGCTAAAATTATGATAACGCAGGAGGCGGTGCTTTCGAAATTGTCAATAGCGAGTGATGAATTGTCAATTGTCAACGGACAACGGACAACGGACAATGGACAAATGATCGCCATTTGTCTCGACGCCGAGGCGGCGGCGATTTCCGCCGAAAACGCCGAAAACCCCGAAAGCGACGTCGCGGCCGAGAATCTGGCATACGTGATTTACACTTCCGGCTCCACCGGTCGTCCCAAGGGCGTGGCCATTGAGCATCGCAACACCTGCGCGCTGCTGCATTGGGCAAAAACCGTGTTCGACGGGGATGATTTACAGGGCGTGCTGGCGGCCACATCGATTTGTTTTGATCTTTCGGTATTTGAAATTTTCACGCCGCTGAGTTGGGGCGGCACAGTCATTTTGGCGGAAGACGCGCTGGCGTATGCCAATTTACCGGCGAAAAACCGGGTTCGTTTGATCAACACCGTACCGTCGGCCATCAGCGAATTGTTGCGGCTGAACGCCATTCCCGACACGGTTCGCACGATCAATTTGGCTGGCGAGCCGCTCACTGCCGCGCTGGTTGATCAATTGTACGATGCGGGCGTGGCGCGCGTGTTCGATCTTTACGGTCCGTCGGAGGACACCACGTATTCGACGTTTGCCCTGCGCCAAAAAAACGGCGTGGAAACCATTGGCAAGCCGATTGCCAACACACAGGCATATATTTTAGATAAAAATATGCAGCCCGCGCCCATCGGCGTGTCGGGGGAATTGTATTTAGCCGGCGACGGCGTGGCGCGCGGTTACCTTCATCGCCCGGAATTGACGACGGAGCGGTTCATCGATTGGCGCTTCGCCCCGCATGACCTGAAGCAGGAGCTTCGGGGCCGGCGTTGCGAAGCCGGAGCTTCGCAACGAGAGGAACGGTTCATTGCCACGTCCAATGACCTGAAGCAGGAGCTTCGGGGCGCCCGTTGCGAAGCAGGAGCTTCGCAACGAGGAGACGCTTCAGGCTGCACGCTGCACGCTTCACGGCTGTACAGAACCGGCGACCTGGCCCGCTGGCTTCCCGACGGCAACATCGAATTCCTCGGCCGGATCGATCATCAAATCAAGCTGCGCGGTTTTCGCATCGAACTGGGAGAAATTGAAGCGGCGCTGCGGGAAGCGCCCGGCGTGGAAAACGCGGTCGTCGTGGTTCGGGAGCTCAATCCCGGCGATCAACGATTAATTGCATATATGACAATTGGCGAGGGCGCGAATTTCAAAACGCGCCAGGCTCGCAAGTTACTGCGCGCCAAACTGCCGGAATACATGGTTCCATCATTTTTCGTGTCGCTGCCGGAACTGCCGTTGACGCCGAGCGGCAAAATTGATCGCAAGGCGCTGCCGCTGCCCGAAGGTTGGGATGCGCCCCGGGAGCGCGGTTTCGAACCGCCGCGGACGGAAATCGAGCAAAAAATCGCAGCGATCTGGCAATCGCTCATCGGCGCGGCGCAAGTGGACGCGCGCGATAATTTTTTCGACATCGGCGGACACTCCCTGCTTGCCATGCGCATGATTGTGGAAATCGAAAAAGAGATCGGCTGCCGCATTTCCCCCCGTGAAGTGATTGTGCAGACATTGGGGCAAATCGCCGTGCTTTGCGAACAGCGTTTGGCGGCGGGGCCGGATTCGCCGGGTCAGCCGGATGAAGATTCGCTGATTAATCGGGTAAAACCGGGATCGTAACGCCCCGGTCTGACCGGTTGAAAGCGCATAGAGCGCCGGAATATCATCCCAAAACGCCCTGGGCGTTTAAGAGAAATTCAGTCGTTAATACCGCTTTTTTCACGCTTTTTTTCGGCAATTTTGATCATCATTCGCCCGAAAAGCGGGCCAAAAACCACGCCCCAAAACAGCAGCGCCAGACACCAAAAATGCCAATCAACGCGATAGCGCAGCTGGAACCATGCGTAACCGTTCAGCAAACCGCCGGCAATCATCGCCCATTGGCCGCGGCTGAGAAACGCTCGCAGTCGCGCCGGCGGCCAAAAGTTGCTGTTGATCGCGATGATGATGAATGGAATGATGATCAATAATTCGCCGATTTTGTGCTGCGCCACACCATCGCCGAAAATTGCCCAAACACCGCTTTGCGAACCGATCTGCCAAACGACCCGCGCCAATTCCACAAACATCCAGCCCGCGCCCAGGGCAACAATTGACCAACTCATCCATAAATGAATTTTCTGTTTCATACGCTGACTGTTCCGATACTTTTTTGAGTGAACCGTGATCGATTTACAAATGTTATCGCCAAATATTGATAAATTCAATGAAAAAAAAACTTTATCCGTCCCGGTTTTTCCCTTATCCTTATAATGTGAAACTAACCGATCAACAGCAAGCCATCGTGCAGCATTTGCGCGGGCCGGGGCTGGTGTTTGCCGTGGCCGGCGCCGGAAAAACCACCTGCATGGTGCATCGCATCCGCAATTTGGTGGATAAAAAAGTGTGCCGTCCGGCGGAAGTTTTGGCGACCTCCTTCAGCAAAGCCACGGTGGGCGATCTGATTGCGCAACTTCAGCGGCTGAATGTGCCGGCCGTTCAAAAAATCGGCGGCGTGGATTGCCGCACTCTGCATTCGCTGGGATTTCGCATTATTCGCGGGGCAGCGCGACGCGGCTATTTGGAAAAATCCTGGCTGGGCAATGCCGGCGGCGAAAACATCACGGCGGCGCTGATCGGGCGCACGCTCACCAAAATGGCCATCGAAGACGGCGTCGCCGTGCACGAACTGAATGTGGATCGCGAGGATCTGCAAAACCAAATCGCCGTTTGGAAAGGGAATTTGATTTACGCCGACTTGAAAAACGCCGCCCTGCCAGCCGCCGCGCTAAAATTCGCCCGGCAGGCGACTCACGAAAACAAAGAATACCTGCGCGCGTACCGGCTGTACGAGCAGCTTCGCATCCAACGAAAGATCATCACTTTCGATGACATGCTGATGACCGGCTGGGAGTTGCTGGTGCGTTTCCCCGACATTTTGCAGTCCGTACAATCGCATTACAAATCGGTGATGGTCGATGAATTCCAGGACGTCAATTTTGCCCAATATCAACTGTTAGATTTGATCTGCAAGCCGCACGGCAATTACATGGCCATCGGCGACGACGACCAGTGCATCTACGAATGGCGGGGGGCCATTCCCGGTTTTATTCTGAATTTTGAAAAAACCTACGGCGCGACCGTTTTCACCATCAGCGATAATTTTCGCTCGCAGGCGCAGCAAATCATGCCGGCCAATGCCGTAATCGCCAAAAACAAAACGCGCTACCCCAAGTTTTTGAGCCTCACCCGCGGATTTGACGGACAAACCCATCTGTTGGAAAAAAAGGACGATTGGGAAATCGCCCGCCACATTGCCGGGGAAATTCATCAGCGCATCGAAACCGGAGAATCGCCGGAAAACATGTCGGTGCTCATCCGGCTCTATTCACAAACGGCGTTTTTG
>CAYVDX010000384.1:0-4589 GCA_964450485.1 uncultured Calditrichaceae bacterium | reverse complement strand
CCACGAATGGCTGATGCTGAAGCACCTGGATTTGGCGATGCGGGATTTCCGGTTTACCGTTTCATTCAACGGCAAATCATTCGACATTCCCCTGCTAAAAAGCCGCTTTATTTTGAATCAAATGATGACTGTGATGGAAGAAATGCCCCATGTGGATATCCTTCATGCCGCGCGGCGCATTTGGCGCAGCCGCTTGCCGGCCTGTGATTTACAAACGCTGGAACGCCATATTTTGCGGAAGGAACGCGTTGGCGACATTCCCGGCGAGTATATTCCCCACATTTATTTTGAGTTTATCCGCAAACGCGATGCCTTGCTGTTGCGCGATGTGCTGGAACACAATTATTTCGACATCGTGAACATGGTTTTGCTGACCATGAAAATCGCCGCAATTTGTGAAGCGCCGCAGGTTCATTTGAATAACCCGGAAGATCGCTTTACCCTGGCAAAATATTTTATGCGGCGGAAACAGTTTGCGGGCGTTGTGGCGTTGTTGACGCCCATCGTCGATGCGCCCGGCAATCTCTCCAAATCGATGTTCAGCGAAGCCGGATTTCTGTTGTCAATGGGCTATAAAAAGCTGGGCAACGCCCCAAAAGCGAAACATTATTTACAGAAAATGATCGACGAACAGGCGATTGACCCGGCGGTGATTGAAGAATTAGCGAAATATTATGAACACGCGGACAAAGATTATTCCTGCGCAAAAGCGGTTGTGGAGCGCGGTATTCAATATTTGGAAATGATCCGGGAGATCGATCCGAAATCGCGATCGCTGAAATACCTGCCGCGTTTAAAACATCGTCATCAGCGGATTGTTCGGAAAATGAAATTGATCTAACGGTTTTATTCGCCTATATTTACAGGCTAACGGGAATTTTGAACAGAAAGAGGAGCCAAAGCTCACATGAGAAAACGTCGAATTGGAATTTTAACCGGCGGCGGCGATTGTCCCGGTTTAAACGCTGTCATCCGCGGCGTTACCAAAACAGCAATCGGCCAATACGGATTGGAGGTCGTCGGATTCCATGACGGATATGAGGGGTTAATCGAAGGGCGCTTCAGCATTCTTCGCCAGGAAGATGTTTCCGGCATTTTGACCCAGGGCGGAACCATTTTGGGCGCCAGCAACACAGCCAATCCCTTTGCCTGGTTTGTCGGGGAGGGTGAAAATCGCCAGGCGATTGATAAATCCGATGATTGCATGTCGCTTTACGAGGATATCGGGCTGGAAGCGCTGATTTGTGTGGGCGGCGACGGAACCATGAGCATCGGCGGAAAACTGGCGGAAAAGGGCGCGAACATCATTGGCGTCCCCAAAACAATTGACAATGATTTGATGGAAACCGACATCACCTTTGGCTTTGATTCCGCGCGAATGACCGCGACCGAGGCCGTCGATAAACTGCACACCACCGCGCAATCCCATCATCGCGTGCTGCTTGTTGAAGTGATGGGGCGAAACGCCGGCTGGCTGGCGCTTGAATCGGGTATTGCCGGCGGCGGCGACGTGATTTTAATCCCGGAAATTCCCTACGACATCGAAGAAATCAAAGCCGTGGTGCGAAAGCGCAGCCGTTTCGGAAAGCGCTTCAGCATCATCGTGGTTTCCGAGGGAAGCTGCCCGGTTGGCGGAAAACAGGTGTATGAGCGGATCATCAAGGAAAGCCCGGACCCGGTTCGTTTGGGCGGGGTCAGCCATGTCATCGCCAAACAAATTGAAGATCAAACCGGCATTGAGTGCCGTGTCGCGGTGTTGGGACATTTGCAACGCGGCGGCACGCCCACGCCGTTTGACCGGCTGTTGGCGACGCGGTTTTCTGTCAAGGCAATGGACTTTTTTAAGGCTGGAAAGTTTAACAATATGGTCGCCTTGCAGGGAAACAAGCTGGTCGCGGCGCCGCTGGAAAAGGTGATGAATCGCCAGCGAAAAGTGCCGGTTCCCTGCGAGTTGATCAAGGCGGCAATATCTGTCGGAACGAGTTTTGGCGTAAAGGCAGCGGCGTTATAAATGATGGCGAAGCACGGGTAAAAAATGGCTTTATCACGAAAATTTTTGGAACGTTTGCATAAGGCGTCTTTTGTTACGGTGCTGACCGGCGCGGGAATGAGCGCGCCCAGCGGCATTCCCACCTTTCGCGGCAAAGACGGATTGTGGAATAAATATAACGCGCACGAGCTTGCCAACGTGCAGGCGTTTCAAAAAAATCCCAGGCGAATTTGGGAATGGTATCGCTGGCGCAGGGAAATCATCCGCAAGGCGTCGCCAAACCCGGGGCATTTTGCGTTGGTCGATTTGGCAAAATATTTTCCGGATTTGCAGGTCATCACTCAAAACGTCGATGGCTTGCACCAGCGCGCCGGTACTGAAAAAATCACTGAGCTGCACGGGAACATCATGCGCAGCAAGTGCATTGACTGTACGTATGAAGCAGCGGCCCGGGAAGCAGAATATTCTACGGAAATTCCCCGCTGCCCGGATTGCGGCGCAATGTTGCGCCCGGCGGTGATCTGGTTTGGCGAATCGCTGCCCGCTGCCGCAATCGACAACGCGCAGCAGTTTTCCGCCGCCGCGGAGATTATATTTTCCATCGGCACGTCGTCCCTTGTTGAACCGGCGGCGTCGCTGCCGTATTTGGCAAAGGGAAACGGCGCATACGTGGTCGAAGTTAATCCGGCGGAAACCCCGCTCAGTGAAATCGCCGACGAGCGATTCACTGCCGGCGCGGATAAATTTTTACCGGCGTTGGTGATGGTGATG
Organism: uncultured Calditrichaceae bacterium; assembly: GCA_964450485.1. Taxonomy (GTDB): domain Bacteria; phylum Calditrichota; class Calditrichia; order RBG-13-44-9; family J075; genus JACKAQ01. Next base: position 1,828 of record CAYVDX010000384.1, on the reverse strand, counting down.
CAAAAGCTTCGCAAGCGGGCTTAAAGTAATGGTTTAATCGATTGTTTATTAAGGATTTAAATATGAGCAATGCTCGAAAAATTATTTTGGTTTTGATCATCTTTTTGGGCGGCTGCGCCTATTACAACACCATGTTCAACGCCAAGGGCAGCTACAATGACGGCATCAAAGCGATGCGCGAATCCGCCGATCAAAAGCGCATGCCGGCGAATGCCAAAAAGTATTTTGAAACAACCATCGAAAAATGCTGGAAGCTGATCGATATCTACAGCGACAAAAGCAAATGGGCCGATGACGCGCTTCTCTACATTGGGAAAAGCGAATTTCACCTGGAAAAATATACCCAGGCAAAGCTGCATTTAGAGCAGTTTATGAAAAAATATGCCAATAGCGATCTGCTCCCCGAAGCGCATCTTTGGTATGCAAAAGTGCTGCTGAAGGAAGAGGACATCGAAACGGCCAACGAATATTTCCGGCAGGTGATCAATAATAGCAAAGACGCCCAAACACGTTCGCAAGCCAGTTTTGAATTGGGGCTTTATGCGTTCGAAAAGAAAAATTATGCCCAGGCAATCGAGCTGTTGGAGAAAGCGTTAAAAGAAAAATTAGAGGATGAGTATAAAGCCTCAGTCCTTTATTTTTTAGCTGAAGCATATTACACCCAGGGTGATTACAAAGAGGCAGCCAAACAATACAAAAAAGTTGAAAAATTTCATCCCGCGCTCGATGTGGAATATAAAGCGGAACTGCACCTTGCAAAATCGTATGCTGCTTTAGAGAATTATGAAGAAGCGAATCTGATTTTACGCAAAATGCTTACTGCGCCGCGTTTTAAAAATTTTGCCTCCGCGATAAAAACGGCGATTGCGGAAAATTATGAAAGCCAGGGAGATTTAGAGAGTGCTTTGGAAATGTATAACGAGGTATTAAAAAGCAAAAGACCAAACGTCGGAACCGCGCGGGCAGCTTACAACCTGGCTAAAATATACGAAATGAAGTTGGTGAATTTGGATTCGGCGGTTACCTATTATGCGAAAGTGGGGAAAATATTTCCAAAATTCGACAGCATTGAAGTCGCGAAAAAGAAAGAACGCACCCTGGGTGAACTCAATAAAATTCGCAATAGCATCAAAAATGAAACGCGTCTTATTGATCGGCTTACCAACGAACCGTCGTTCCGCGATTCGCTTTACCAGGCGCAATACCAAGATTCCTTGAAGCGCGTTTCCGGCATTGTGGAAACCGAACCGGGGGAACCCGACACTCCGCAAGAACCAATTGCTCCGGATAGCAGCATTTTTGACCCGTTTGGGAATTTGTCGAAAGCGGATTCGCTAAAAAAAGCAGAAGAAGACTCGTTGAAAAATTTGGCGGCAAACAAACCGGGAAATCAGGCGGTTGACTCGCAAAATGCGGAAGAAGACAAATTTTTCGGTTTTCGGAATGAGGAAGAAAATGGAGCCGGCGGCAGCATTGGTAAGTCCAATAAAAACAAAACCAATCCTAAAGGTACGGGTAAAGTTCCGCCGGTAAAAAAGAAACCGCTCGAAAAGCGCAAGCTGCCCCAAATCGAGTTTGATCTGATGAATCATCGCTTTCAATTGGCGGAGTACTATTTATTAAAAGCGCAGAATTACGATTCTGCCGCCTATCATTATGAACAATTTATTCAGGCGTACGAAGATTCAATTTTAACGCCCAAGGCGCTTTATTCATTGGTGTTTATATATCGGTCCCCCCACAAAACAGATCCCAGGAAATTGTATCGTTATGAAAAAGCGTTGATGACAAATTATACGGATTCTCCTTTTGCGAAGAATTTGATGGA
>CAYVDX010000383.1:0-4590 GCA_964450485.1 uncultured Calditrichaceae bacterium | reverse complement strand
TGAAGTATTACCGGATGGGCATCTATCTTTGCCAGAAAATATTATTAAACAGCTAAAACTAAAAGCTCATTCAAAACTACGCGTTCAAATACAATCTGAGAAAAAGACTAAACAAGGCTTACCCCGGTTTTGCGGTCAATGGCAAGATGATGTCGAAGATGAAGAATAAATATCCTCAAATAGATCAAAGGATAAAATCAGTTGGTGACGATAAGATATTTATTTCATCAATAACAGCAGCAGCGTTATTTTATGGAGCGTATAATTCTTTTAAATATCAGGAAAATCTAAAGTTAGTCAATGAATTAATATTGAATATCAATGTTATCAATTTTGATTCAAAAGCGGGTGAGCAATTCGGAAATATAAAAGCGGAATTAAAAAAAACCGGTAAAATGATCAATGATTCCGATCTTTTTATCGCCGCCGCAATATCCAATGATATGAAACTCGTTACAAATAACAATAAACACTTTCAGAGAATAAAGAAACTAAAAATAGAGAACTGGTCAAAATAACTATTTGTTAGGCAATCGCAGCAATGGCATAACAAGCGTTTGCACACCGCCGTCGGTCTGTGCTGTTTAATAAAGTTCAGTAAAAACATGAAATTATGAGGTGTAAATAAAATCTGGTGGTGAGATGGCGACGCGGGTGAAACGCAGGTCGTTGTTTTGCGTAACAGGTTGACCCGCTGCGGACAAGATTGGAAGCTAATTTAAAAACACGAAAGCCAATGGATCTTCCCGAACTTGACAATATTCGCGAATTTGTGGAAATACCGGCGATGTTTCGCTCCGATTTAACCGGCGAGCCTATTGAGCGTTGTTTAGTGTGTGAGCGATTTTTGCTGAACGACGGCGTGCAGTATCTCATCGAAAAAGCCTATAAGCAGCGGCGGCGGTTTCACAGCCAGGAAATCATCTTCGAATATGCCATTTGCCTGGATTGCCACGCTGAAATGCGCGGCTCTTTTTCCGAAGAATCGCTGGTGCGCATTGATGGATATTTTAGCCGGCGCGTAAACCTGGCGAAACGGCGAGAGGAATTGCTGAAAAGCGCGGGGATGAATATAGAGAAGTGGGTTTCCTGTTGTGTCATCAACGGCACGCCGGTTAAAGCGATGAATGAGTACCAAATGCTTTGCCAGTGCGATGGCATGAATCTGCTGTTTGCCTACCTGCCTTACACGCTCGGCGGCGCGGCAATGGATGACATTATGCAACTGCTGTCCAACAAAACGCTTGATCAGCTTGACGGATTTATCGAACAATATTTTGGTCTGCCCCCGGAATTTCGCGAAACGTCCATCAACCGGCTTTTGTTTGTTTAACGCCTTTCGTTTTTGCTATTTCACCAATAACATTTTTTTTGTTGCCTGAAAATGCCGGGCATTGCCGGTTGCTTTAAAGGCGATGCGATAGTAATAAACCCCGCTGGCAAGCGCGCCGTCAAAAGACGCATCAAAAGTGACGGCGTGCCTGCCCGCGGTTTTTTGTTCATTCAAAACCGTCGCAACCTTTTGCCCCACGGAAGTATAAATGTCAATTTTCACCTGCCCGGTTTGCGGCAGGGTAAAGGGAATTTGGGTAGTCGGGTTGAATGGATTCGGATAATTCTGGTTCAATACAAATTTTTCAGGTGTTCCCGAAGCGTCCGCGATGCCGGTGGCAATCGTTGGGTTTAAGAACCAACTTTGTGTTGTGGAGTCATTTTTAAAAAAATCGAGCAACAGCCCGGCAACCTTTTGCCGGCCGGCCGACGACGGATGCGTGCCGTCATCACGGAATTCGTCACACGCCCAGGTTAATCCATCACCGCGAGGCGTTAAGCCGTCCGCCCAGATGTACGGCCCCCACAAAAGCAGCGGCGCCGGCGCATTGGTTCCCTCAAAAACTAAATCCGCGTCGCCGTTGATTTGCGCTTCGATCAGCCGTTTGATTGACCAACCGGAATAGTACGCAAACGGTTCCGGGTTTAGATCGGAAGCGGCGTAACCGGCGTAAATCCGGCTGGAAAGATAGGCGATTTTCAAGTTTGGAAATTGCGCCTTGCTGATTAAAACAGCGGTTTTGTATTTTTCTTTTAACACGTCGATATGCGCCAACGTGGTATCCTGTGGCTTTCGTTCAGCTTGTTTAAACCAGATGCCCTGCACTTGAAAACGGCTCAATCCCTCGCTGTTTAACCGGTCGTTGATCACATCCCAGTAATCCGTGGAAGGATCATTGATATCGTCGATGCTATGCCCGCCCTGGGCGCCGTTGACGATGGCCAAAGCGGGATTCAGGCTTTGAACGGTGTCGGTAACAGACAGAAATTGCTCAAACTCCAGTGATGTGTTGGACATCCCGATTGACAACAGCACAATTTTTCCGCCGGCGTCGGGATCGCCGTTGCTGTCCAACGGGGCAATTTGGCCGGATATATCGAGTGCGGCGGCATTGTGATCGAAGGGCGGCGTATTTTGCCCTCCCGGGTAAAGCCCGCCCTGCAGCCCGCGCCACAGTGATTGTCCCAAATCAGTGATCGGTGGAAATCCGACGGATGTATTGGCGCAATTTTGCGCGCCGGCGTCGTTTATCGTAAGCACAAAAATGAGGATCGTCAATAAAAAATAACGGACTCGCATACTTCATACTCCCTTAGGGCATATTTGTAAATGCGCTCTTGTGTGGATTCTTTACAGCGCAACTGGCATTTTCGCCGCGTTTCATAAAAAAAAACTGTTTTAAAACGAATTAATATAATCGCAAAAACCCGGCCGTTGATTGATGTTAATCAAGTGATGCGCATTCGTGACATCTTTTTTTTAACCCATCACAACAACTTTCCTAACGAACCAACACCAATTTGCGTATTTTGACAAAATGTTTCGATGCCATTCGGTAAAGATATAATCCGCTGGCCACGATTTGGTCATTTTTATCCAGCCCGTTCCATTCGATGGTATAATCACCGGCCGCTTGTTGCCGATCGATGAGCGTGGCAACTTTCTCACCCAACAGATTGTAAATGGTAATTTTCACGCGTCCGGCATTCGGCAAATGATAGCGAATTTTTGTCGATGGATTAAACGGGTTGGGAAAATTTTGCTCAAGTTCAAACGAGGTCGCCGCCGGGGAACGGTCAGCGTCATCGCCGAGGCCGACGACTTCCCCCAGGCTGTTCAACGCCAATTTTATCATTTCACTCGCCCCGTCTTTTTCCATGAAATAGAGCGGAAAATTGAACACGACAATCCCGTAATCGCTGCTGATAAAATTATACGCCACCGGCAGCCCGTGAAACGGTGAAGGCGGATCATCCGAAGAACGGTACGTATAAAGCTCAAACACAACGGGATTGGTGTTGCTGAATGATTGGATGGCTTCCATGGCATTCAGATCACCGCCGAACAGGCTGTATTTTAACGAATCAACCGTGAGAACCGGGTAAATACCGGGAATCGGATCCGCGCCGCGAAAATCGATGAGCGTTGTGGGCGTCACGTTCAGCGCGGCGTCGATTTTCATGTAATCATAGGCAAATTCACCCGGGGAAAACACTTTTTCATTCTGATTATTGCCGGAAATTCCGGAGACCAACTTCCAGCCGGACATGAGCAGCTTTCCGCCATTTTGCAAATATTTACGCAGCGCCGTGGTGTCCTCGGAAGCCTGGCGGGTGCGCAACCGAACGTCGTTGTGATAGATGACGGTGGAATAAACCCCCAGGTCCGCATCGCTGATTTGCCGGGCTTGCTGCACGCTGTCGGCGATATCCCAGGTGGCGGCGATATTAAAATCCTGCGTAGCCTGCTCGTAAAAAACATCCACAGAGTCGTCGCCGGGAAGCTGTGGCGAGCCGTTGCCGTCGCGTGTGGCATCGACGATTAAAATGCCCAGGTCGTGGGTGGCAAGCTGGCCGGGCACGCTTTCCGATGGCGCGCTTTCGTTGCCGTCGATATCCACGGCCGTCAGGGAATAGTGGTAAAGCACGTGCGGTTGCACCGTGGCGTCGGCAAAATCCGTCACCGCGGCGTTGACGCTGAAAGTTTGCTCATTTGCGCCCGGGCCGGTTCGGGTAATCGTGTAGTTCCCCAAATCCAGTTCGGCGTTGCGGTTCCAGTTCAGCCGGATTTCAACCGGCGTGGAAACCGCATTTAATCCCTGCGGCGCAAAGGGCGTCACGCGGGGCGTGGCCAGCACTTCCCGGGAAAAAATGCTCTCGTTGCTGTCGGCATCCAGCGCGGAATAACACAAATATACCGGCGTTTCCGGCGTCAATCCGCTGAGCATAAAATGGGTGGTATCGCCGACCGGGATAATTTCCCGGTAAAACAGCGAATCCGGGTGACGAATGGCAACGCGGTATCCGGCAAAATCCGCCTCGCTGTTGGTGCGCTCCCAGGAAAGCAGCAGTTCGCTGCCATTGCCAATATCCTGCACGATTAACGGCGCGGAAGGCGTTTCCGGGGCCATGGCCAGACAGGCCAGCCCGGCAAGATTGTTTTTGGCAACCCGCGCCATGTAATTATAATTGACAAATTCGATAAAATCCGTGCCATTATGCTGATGCCCGTTGCCGCCGGTGCCATCGCCAAACTCG
>CAYVDX010000382.1:0-4598 GCA_964450485.1 uncultured Calditrichaceae bacterium | reverse complement strand
CGACGCATCCATATGGCGCAACGGCTACTACAGATAAAACCCGCGAAACTAATGTCTAGTTCAAGCCTACCAAGGTTTCGTCAACTAAATTTTAACCGCGGAAAAACCCGGCGTCAATAGCGTTTATTGCCGGTCACCGGAAAACGGGGCCCCAACGAATAAAATTTGGTTTTTTACGACATTCCGTCTAAATTAAACCGATGCAGCCGTGTAAAAATTAAGCGGGCTTACTTTTGATGAAAACAGACGCGCAAAACGACAACTCATCGACGTACCTGATCAACTGGTTTATCCGGCTGCGCTGGATTGCCTGCGTTGTGGCGTTTGTTTTGGTGTTGTTGACCGTAAAAGTGTTTCATTATTTACAAACAGGCACAATGTGGCCGCTTTTTGCGTTGATTGCCGTACTGGCAATGACAAACTTAACATATTCTGCTTTTATTCGAAAAAAACTATTCGTCAAATATCTAAAAGAAATTCAGATTGTAACGGATTTGCTGATCCTTACACTGATGCTGCATTTTTCCGGCGGCATCGAAAATCCGCTGGCGTTTGTATTTTTATTTCACGTGATCCTCGGCGGCATTTTGCTGGAAAAGCGCAAGTGTTACGGGATTGTTGCGCTGGCGTTTGTATTATATGCATCATTGGCACTGTTTGAATTGAGCGGCGTGGCGTCGCATTACACCTTACAAATTTTTCCACACACCCATTCTGAACAGCACGTTCACGGCGACGCCGGTCAGCAGCATGGCGCAACCGAAGACGCCGGCGATGATGTGCACGCATCCCATTATGCGCCGTATGTCTGGAGCATGATCCTTTTGACCCTGTTTCTCCTGGTGTTGACCGCCTATTTTACGGTCACCATTATGGATCGCTTGCGGGCGGAAGAGAAAAGCACCCGGGAAGAACGCCAGCGCCTGGAGCACGTGCTGCAAGCCACCGGCGCCGGTTTGCTCATCCTCGACGAATCGCTGCGCCCGGTGTGGTATAATGCGCCGGTGAAAAACTGGCTTGGCATCAAGCAAAATGGGGCCGGCCGGCAAATGAATATTTTTAATGATTGGATTGAAGGCGCTGACGGAGCGGCCGCGGCGACCTTTGCGGATGGCAATATCCGTTCGATTGAGCGGGAACGCATTGTCGAACCCGGGCAAAAACAATTTTTCCAGATCACCGTGGCGCCGTTGAAAGATGCGGACGGCAGCGTGTACCAGGTTGTCGAATTGATCCAGGATATCAGCGAAAAGAAAATTATCGAAGCGGAGATGCTGCACGCCGCCAAAATGGTGACGCTGGGCACCATGTCGGCCGGCATTGCCCACGAAGTGGGAAATCCCCTGGCCTCGATTTCCACCCGGCTGCAACTGCTGGAAGTCGAGCGGGATGAGGCGTTTATCGCACAAAGCGTTCGCTTATTGCAAAAGGAAATCAGCCGGATTGAACGGATTGTCCGGGGTATCTCCCAGTTTGGGCGACCCTCCGGCGACGGCTGGGCGCCCTGCCCGGTAAACCAATTGCTTTGCGAGACCGTGGAAATGCTGAAATATCATAAACACGCCAGACGCTCCCGCATCGAAACCGAATTTGACGAGAATCTGCCGGATACGCTGGGCGTTGGCGATCAGCTCAAACAAATTTTTTTGAACCTGGGACTCAACGCGCTGGAAGCCATGTCCGATACCGCCGGCGGCGTGCTGACCATTCGTTCCCGGGTCGAAAAGGGAAATATCAAAATTGAATTCATCGACACCGGCGGAGGCATTTCCCAGGCAGACCGCGAAAAAATTTTCCAGCCGTTTTTTACCACAAAAGAGAAAGGCTCCGGCCTGGGACTGTTTATCGTGAATCACATCGTGCAGGCGCACAGCGGCAGGATTATCGTCTCCGGCCAGCCCGGCAAGGGGGCTGCGTTTACCATTTTTCTGCCCATTCACAGCACCAAACGCCGTATTCATAAACGCAAAACCCGGAAGGCCGGCTGATGAAAATAAAGATTCTGATTATCGACGACGAAGATCTTTTCCGCGAAGATTTAGCGTTGCTGTTAAAACGAAAAGGGTTTGCCTGCCGGACGGCGTCTTCCGCCGAAAGCGGGCTTGAAGCCGTCGGCGAATTTCTGCCGGACGTCGTGCTATCGGACATTGTCATGCCCGGCAAAAGCGGCATCGAATTGTTGAGCGATATTCATTTAATCCACCCGGAATGCGCGGTGATTATTATGACCGCATTCGGCACCATGGACACCGCCATCGACGCCTTTCGCAAAGGCGCGGTGGATTACCTGCTAAAACCCCCGGTGATGGATGATCTGCTCAACAAAATTAAACGCATCATGCAGCACAAGGAATTGCTTGAGGAGATCAAATACCTGCGCCGGGAAGTTGCCGAAGATGTGGAATCCCTCTCTTTGGTGGGGCAAAGCGCGCCCATGAAGCAGGTTTTGCAATTGATCAAAAAGGTGGCCCCAAAAAGCAGCACCGTGTTGGTGAGCGGTGAATCCGGCACCGGAAAAGAAGTCGTGGCGCGCGCCATCCACGAATTTAGCGGCAACAGTGAAGCGCCGTTTATCGCGCTGAATTGCGCCGGTTTTCAGGAATCACTGCTGGAAAGCGAACTGTTCGGCCACGAAAAAGGCGCGTTTACCGGCGCGGTGAAAGAAAAAACCGGTTTTTTTGAAGCCGCCGGAAAAGGCACGCTTTTTTTGGATGAAATTTCCGAAATGCCCATGGCATTGCAAAGCAAATTGCTGCGTGTCCTGGAACAGCGGGAGTTTTACAGAGTGGGCGGCACTACAGCCATGTCCGTGCAGGCCAGGATTATCGCGGCAACCAATAAGGATTTAAAAAAATGCGTTGATACGGAAACCTTTCGCGAAGATTTGTACTATCGCATCGCGGTTTTTGAAATCAACCTGCCGCCGCTGCGGGAACGGATCGCCGACATTCCGCTGCTGGTCGATTATTTTATCCGCAAATTTAATAAAGAAATGAAAACAAAATACCTCGGCGCGACGCCGGCGGCAATCCAGGCGTTGATGAGCTATCGCTGGCCGGGAAATATTCGCGAATTGCGCAATCTCATCGAACGCGCGATGATTTTATGCGATAGCCACACCATCACGCCAGATGGGCTTCCGCCGCAAATTACCAAAACAGAAACCGGCTTTTCCATTGATACAGAAAATTTGAAAGAAGCTACCCACGCCTTTGAAAAAAATTTCATTCAAAAAGTGCTGATCGACAGCAAATGGAACAAGGAAGCCGCCGCCCGCCGAATGGGCATTAATCCCTCGACCTTGTATCGCAAAATGGCGGAACTGGATATTAAAGACCCCACCGCTGTCGCAAAATAATCTCCGTCCCCTCGCATTTCTGCAAAAAACATATCACGCAACCCTTGCAATTTTGCAAGAGTCATGTTTGATCACTCCAATAAAAAATCTTATAACCACATATTTTCAATCCGCTTACACAGCAAGAGAACCTGGCTGAAATTGTTGGCATTATTATTGACCTATGTTAAAGTGTAAAAAATGATGAGATCACTAAAATGACAACATACAAGGAGGAACAGATGGAAAAGATTCAAAAAATCTTCATCATGGTAACGTTGATTTTTTTGACAATTTCGATCCATACTGTTATTGCCAAAAATGCCAGCAGCTCCCAAAATGACCATTGGCAAGCGCCTGCGTCGGCAAGAAACACTCAAAACCCGATGCTAAACAATCAGAAAGCGGTTGAAGCAGGCGCAACACTTTTTAAGCAACAGTGCGCGACCTGTCACGGATCAGCGGGCAAGGGCGACGGTCCCGCTTCGCAATTCCTGGGAAAGCCGGTTCCCAACCTGACTTCTGACCAGGTTCAAAATCAAACGGACGGCGAACTGTTTTGGAAAATCAGCAACGGGAATGCACCGATGCCGACATTTAAGGCGTCCCTGACGGATGAACAGCGCTGGCAGGTAATTACTTTTCTCAGAAATCTGAAATCTAAATAAATAGGAGGCTCGACTATGAGACAGCTCATGTTAATTGTTACTACGATTTTTCTTACAGGTATTGCAGGAAACGTATTCGCGCAGGGTGGGAATGCCGGTACGCATAAATTTATGTTGGCGGGACTCGGTCAAACCAGTTTTATCAGCGAGCAAAATGAAAATTCCACCATCGAAACCGCGTTTGAGCCGATTTTTCTCTATTCGGTGAACAACAATTTGTTGTTTGAAGGCGAAATTGAAGCGGAAATCGAAGATGGCGGCCAGGCCTTTAATTTAGAATATGCCCAACTGCTTTATGTGGTGAATGATTATCTCACAATCGGCGGCGGCAAGTTCCTGAATCCTTCCAACTATTTTCTGGAGCGGCTTCACCCGGCGTGGATAAACAAGTTTCCGGATATGCCTTTTTTTGAGCACGAGGAAACCAAGCTGCAAGCGCCGACCCACATGGGTTTTCAGGTGCGCGGCGGCATTCCGGCCGGCGCCATGAAAATTGAATACGCTGCTTATCTTGGCAACGGTCCCGTCCTGATGCCGGACGAGGGCTTGCTGGAATTCGATAATTTTGGCGACAACAATTCCAACAAAGTCAT
>CAYVDX010000381.1:0-4612 GCA_964450485.1 uncultured Calditrichaceae bacterium | reverse complement strand
AAATATAAATCCGCATATAATCATCCAAACCCAGGGCAAAGCTGATCGCCTCGCTGGCATAGCCGCTGGGATTAAAAAACGGAGCAGACCAGACAACCGGGCGCTTCGTTTGCCACCTCGAACCCAAATATTCTGTCAGAAAATCCTGCCAACGGGAGAGAAATTTTTTGCAGCTTAACAGTGTTTTGTCATCGATTGTTTCCTCATCAACCGACGCGTTCTCTTCATAAGAAGTCACCACGGCCGAATGACAATAAATCACTTTTTTATGCTGCCGGTGGACTTTGAAATTCAAATCGATATCTTCAAAATCCATTTGCAGTGTTCCGTCAAATCCGTTTATCGATTGAAATAATGAAGCCGGAACCATTAAACATGCGCCGGTAACAGCAACAACTTCTCCGCTTTGATTAACTTCCGGAGAACTGCCGGGAATATTATGAAATTTATCGTATGGCCAGGGAAATTCCTGTTTCCCAATGGTTCGATAATGTAATTCAATACCCGCATGTCGAATATTTCCATCCGGGTAAAGCAATTTTGCACCAACGATACCAACCTCGGGTTGCCTGTCAAAAATGTTGAGCATTTCGCTCATCCAACCCTGTTGCGGCTCGGTTTCACTATCCAGAAATAGCAGAAATTCTCCGCGCGCCGCTTGTGCGCCAACGTTGCGAGCATGGGCGATTCCCCGGTTCTGCTCGAGTGAGATTACTCGTAAATCGGGAAATTGCTGAACGGCGGTTTGTAAATATTCTTTAGTGCCGTCGTCAGAGCCATTATTCACAACGATCACTTCAAACGGCACATTCTCCGATGACAGGCAGACGGTCTCCAGGCAATTTTTGGTGAATCCCAGCTTGTTAAAAACCGGCATTACAATGGATACGCGCACAGCAGATTGCTGAAACGATTGTTCCGGCTTTTGCACGATGTCTCGCGTTTGTCCCAATGCACTCTGAGATATTTGGCGTTTCAGGGTCAATGCCGCGTCTTTGATGGAAGCTTCCACAGACTCGTGCGAAAGGATATGTCGCAATATTTCCTGCGCCTTATCCAATAATCCGCATTTTTCCAGCGTTTCGGCATATTGCATTGCGATCTGCAAATTATCGGGAACCCTGCGATTCACTTCGGCGTACACCGCCGCAGCGCCCAGGTAATCTCCTGTGCGATGCTTGAGATTGCCTATGAAATAGCGCGCTTCCGCAATAATCGCCTGATTATCCGTAAATCCCAGGCACAAGTGTAATTGCCGCATCGCAACATCAACTTGTCCGGTGTGCAAAAAACATTCCGCCAGCTTCAGATAAACCTGGGGAAATGTATGATCAATCTGAACGACTTTTTGAAAGTGCGCGATAGCATCGTCAAAACGTTGATCTTCGAGGGCTTGCATACCGTTTTTGTAAGGTTCCCGCGCTTGATAATTCAGGGTAACATGGCTGTATCGCAGCAACGCTAAAATTGCTGCAACATCCGCGGATTCATCTTTTAATGGCAGCAATGGCGCCAGGATTTTCAGCCCGTCGAGGTTTTTGCCGGCCAAAAATTCGTGCCAGGCAAACCGAAGAATTTTCAGATGGCGATACGGCGTGAAATCATAAGCCGGCGGTTCAAAATCCGGATGCTTGGTTGTGGGAAAAACACCCTGGATTGCCTGTTTCGCCAGCGCGTCAATTTGATCGGCAATATCTTTATCCGAACAATATTTTTCGTAAAATGCTTTGACAGAAACTCCCCGGGATTTGCGAAGCGCGGCAGAATTGGCAAGCGCCTTTACATCCGCCAATAACGCTTCGCGATTGGACGCCACCGGGCAATCCTCCGGGAATCCCTGTATTTCCGTATGCTGGGGCATCTGTGGATTTTCAACGATGATCGTTGGCAATCCGGCTTTAAACGCATCGTAGCGCACCAGACCCCCGTTGTAAGGAAATGTTTCAATCAAAAAATCAGCGCCCTGGTAAAACGGGATCAAATCATCCTGGGCATTGAGAATATGAAACCGGTCTTCCACCCCGCTGCCGCGCAGGTAACGCTCCAAAACACCTTTGCCATCACTGACGATAAACAGGTGATGCAGCCTGGAATTTTCCCGAAGCATATCGACAATTGTGTCCAGGTATGACCAGGCGGAACCGAGAATTTTATAAGTTGTAGTGATCGATAATGACAGAATTGTTTTGCCCGGAATGCCTAACTGCTTCCGCACCTGCGCGCGATGTTTGCGTCTGTTTTTTTCAGAAAAATCGAGCTGACAGGTTAAGTTGACAACCGCCGTATGCTCAACATTTCGATAACGCCGGGTATAATATTCTCCCAATTTTCGATATTCAATGACCGCATCCGTGATCGTATTCCCCAGCCAGAAAAGAATGTCGCCGTGATTCAGCAAAAGTATCGGAATTTGACCTTTGACAGCTTGAACAACGCTCAAACTAATGGCGTCATGCGGGTTGATAATTAGCACTAATAATTTGGGTCGATGGTTCTGAATAAATTTTGCCAACGCCAAAACCCTTAGCAGAAAATCCAATTCCGTGGCATAAAAAACCCGGTCTTCTCCGCCCAGAATTTCCGCCGCTTGCCCGGCTGAAAATTTGGATTCGATCAGCTCGGTATTATAAAATGTTTGCCGATAGCCTTTTTTTTGCAGCATTCGCATCCACTGCCGGATAATCTCCGAATGCCCGCCGACATAGCCGATAAACGAGGCGATATACATGACGTCGCACCCGGCTTCTTCCTCTGCAATGTTTGAGAAATCAAAGCCGGCTTTATCTAAAATTACAGAACCGATTTCAGTAATGAGTTTTTCGAAATCTTTATCGTAAAAATAGCCGTATAGTTCCTCGCTGGCGTGTAGAGAAGCATGCATGATATTCTCCAGCGCCTCTTGGTACTGCTGTTTTTCATAAGCTTCCAAGGCTCTGTTTTTCAACTGGTTAAATTTCATCATTGCAGCATTGTTAGCATCCATAATTGTATTCCTTTACAATTTCAGGTTAGGCTGAATAAACTTCGCTATCGTGTTTCAAAAAAGAGCGAATGTTCCCAACCGTTTTTAAAATATCATCCCGTGTGATTTGGGTATGAATCGGCAAACTCAAACAGGTTTTGGCGATTGTTTCTGTCAGTGAAAATCTTTTATTAATTTTTCCGCGATAAACATTTTGTAAATGGGGGGGCGTCGGAAAATGAATCATTGCCGGAATCCCCCCCTTTTTCAGAATGTTCAATAACCGGTCACGCTGTTTATGACGAATCACAAATTGATGCCACACCGGCTCAACATTCTCGATAACAACCGGCAGCGCGATCTCCGGTTCGAGCATTCCAAGCAAATCAAGGTAATGCGCGGCAACTTCGCAGCGGCGTTCATTCCACTGATCCAAATATCGCAATTTTACCCGCAAAAATGCTGCTTGCAACTCATCCAACCGGCTGTTGACGCCCGCCAATTGATGCTCATATTTGCTTTTTGATCCGTAATTTCGCAGCATTTTTATTTTTTCCGCCAGATTCTCATCGTTGGTGGTAATAGCGCCGCCATCACCCAATGCGCCCAGGTTTTTGATGGGATAAAACGAGAACCCGGCGGCGTCTCCCAGGCTTCCGGCGCGCTGGTTTTTATATTTCGCACCGTGCGCCTGTGCCGCGTCTTCGATCACTTTCAAATCGTATTGCCTGGCAATTTCCCAAATCGAATCCATTTCCGCCGGCTGCCCGTAAAGATGCACCACGATAATCGCCCTGGTTTTTTCGGTGATGGCGCGTTGGATTTCCGCGGCATCAATATTGTATGTTCGCAAATCCGGTTCAACCGGTACCGGCGTCGCCCCGATCTGGCTCACAGCCAGCCATGTCGCGATAAAGGTATGCGCCGGCACAATCACTTCATCGCCAACGCCAATGCCGAACGCGCGAAGAATGAGTTGAAGCGCATCCAATCCATTTCCCACCCCAATGGCGTGTTTTACGCCGCAATAATCAGCAAATTCTGCTTCAAATGCTTTGCATTCTTCGCCTAAAATAAACCAGTTGGAATCCCGCGCGCGAAAATAAGCATCGTCCAATTCTGCCGCTAACTGCCGGTGAATCGCTGCTAAATCAGTCGCATCCATAGGTGTTCTTCGTTATTTCTTAACCAGCAAGTTTAATTGTTTTCGAGCGCCATTTATGCTGTACATTTCTTCTTTTAGCAAGTGTCTGAGTTCGAGTAATTTTCTGATGGCGTGATCATCGTAAAGCCGATGGCCGCCAACGCTTCGAAATGGCTCAATGTATTCTGAAAATTCTTTTTCCCAATACCGGAGTGTGTGCGGAGATATTTTGAGCAGTTCGCAAACATCCCTGATTTTCAAGTACCCGTCCGTTTTCGCTTTCATCACAAACCTGTTTTTTTCATCCATGAAAAACCTGATAAATCACTTTAGCTTTCCCCGATATTCGACGAAGTTCACAGCGACTTTAATCCTAACCCGGATTTAGACTATTTTTTGAAAAAACTTCTTCGTTTTTTTAGAACACTTATTAAACCCGGCGAACACCTTGAGCTTTAATTCGTTTAGAAACAATAGCCTACAAAACATCAAGACTAAAGATCATT
>CAYVDX010000380.1:0-4613 GCA_964450485.1 uncultured Calditrichaceae bacterium | reverse complement strand
ATTCCATTGGGCAATTATGAATCTGTGCGTGGTTTGATCGAAAAATTTTGATTTGTCCTTCATTTTACCTATCTTAAATCTATTCACAACAGTTAAGACCGCTTTATTTTAATTTACTCCCTTGTTGTCTAGCGAGTGCAGACATGCTGCATAACCTTGTTCGATTCATTGGATTTTTTTCTGACTAAATCTTAATGCGATGGAGTGTTTGATGAAACGATTGATGATATTATTGGTGATTTGGAGTTTGTCAGGTTCTGCGATTGCGCAGGTTGCGGAGAGCGATACGGCGTTTTCGCTTGCGGATACGGTGTTGGCGAACGCGAATGTTGAAAATGCGAAAAGAATGATTCAAGCCGGAAAATACGATAGTGCAAATGCGTATCTGATTGAAGCCCAACGTATTTATCAATCCGTCGCGGAACAAACCAACGACGTAAAATGGTGGGCCAAAATGGTTTATTGTTTCACCGGTCGCGGAAATATTTATATCCGCAAAGGGGACTTGGTACTCGCAGATTCGATATTGAACAGTTCGCTTTTGATTGCCCGGAAGTATTTACCGGAATCGCACCAACGAACTATACAGTGTTATATTAATTTGGGTGTAGTAGCATTATATCGCGGAAATTTCCAACTTGCTCTTAATAATTCAAATACAGCGCTTGCGCTGGCTGTTCGTGAATTTGGCGAACATTCACAAGAGGCAATTAGTGCGCATACAAATATTGGTGGTGTGTACTATCGACTGGGTGATTTGCGAGCAGCATTAAAAGAATACCGTGAAACGCTAAACACGGCAAAACACCTTGGGCAAGAATCGTATGAAGTTGGCGCGAATTTGTCCAACCTTGGAACGATCAGTTGGGAAATGGGCGATTTAGATCAGGCATTATCATATCATAGCCAGGCGTTGGCGATTCGCAAGAAGCTTTTTCCGGAAGACCATCCCGAAATTGCAGGCTCTTTCAATAATATCGGCCTTGTCTTTTTTGAGCGAGGTGATTATCAACAAGCCCTGGAATATTATCAACGGGCGTTGCAAATACGTCTGGCAAAAATGAAGGCAGATCATTTTTTATTAACGGAAAATTATATCAATATCGGTGAGGTATATTTTGATATTGGAGAATTTGAAAAAGCGATTTCTTTCTATGAAAAAGCCCTGGAAATCACAATAGAAAATCTTGATAAAAATAACCCCGTATTAGCGACCTGCTATAGTGAATTGGGTAGTGCTTACGCTAAACTGAATCAACCGACAAAAGCAATTGTTTTTCATCGGAAAGCGAAAGCTATTTTTACCCGGTCAAATGCGAATCAACCTCAAGTCGGGAGGCAGGAGGTAAACATCGGAAATATTTATTTTAAACAAGGCCGGCTTGAGGAAGCGGAAACCCGTTTTCAAAAAGCATTGGCGATTTATGAGAAAAATTTTAAAGATCACCATCCCGATATTGCCGCGGTTCGCCGTAAGATTGGCGATGTTTATCTCAAACGGCGGGAATTTGATAGTGCGCTGATGCAGTATCAAGCTGCGCTGATGGCGGTTGTGCCAAATTTTCAAAATACAGATATTGCTGCCAATCCGGCATTGGATGATGTAATTCTGGAAAAGGAATTATTGAAAATATTAAAAAGTAAAGCCAAGGCGTTACAGCTATATGCGCGTCACCAAAAAACAACTCCGTTAAGTCAGATTGCTCTCCTCAAATATTCTCACAGGACATTAATAAAAATGGCGCAGCAAACCTGGCAGCGCGCCGTTGATCTGGTAGATTCGCTGCGTATCAGCTATCATTCATCAAATTCACGACTTTTGCTAAATGAGCTTGCAGCGACGATTTATAACCAGGCCATCACCAATATCTGGCAATTAAAAGATTTCGATCAACCCGCTTTGCGGTTGCAACCGGCCTTTTATTATTCGGAAAAAAGCAAAGCATCGCTCCTGGGGCTTCAGTTGCAGGAATCTTTTGCAAAGAAATTTTCCGGCATCCCGGATAGCACATTGACCCGCGAAAGAAGGCTGCGTATTGATTTAGGATATTACGCGCGCAAAATTTTGGAGCAAAAACGTCAATTAAAACCGGAAAATCCAGGCGCTTTGCCGCTGCTGGAAAAGACTGCCTTTGATTTGCGCCAGGAATATCAACGCTTGATGAAACGAATTGAACGTGAATACCCGAGGTATCATCGTTTGAAATACCAGACAACCGTGGCAGCGGTCGCCGATGTACAAACCGCACTGGATGACCAAACCGCGTTGTTGGAATACTTCATCGGCGACAGCGCGGTTTACATTTTTACGATTACAAAAGGTGAATATCACATCACAGAAGTATCCAAACCGGCGGATTTTGATTCGCTGGCCAATGCGTATCATCTTGCGCTGGCCAAAATAAAACCGGCGGACTATCGCAAACTGACGCCGCTGTTATATGAAACACTGATTGCGCCGGTGGAAGCATTTTTTCACGGCAAACACAAATTAGTGATTATTCCCGACGGCGTTTTGCATCGCATTCCCTTTGAGACGCTGGCCCCGGCTGTGTCCTCGAAAACGGATTTCAAACGACTGGATTACCTGTTGAAACATTACGATATATCCTATCATTATTCCGCTAAATTGTATCTCGATCAGGTGCGGCAGACTGAAAGACGCTACGTAAAAGACTTCATCGGTTTTGCCCCGGTATTTGCCGATGCGAAGATCAGCCGCCGTCCCGTCAACGAAGATACGACTGCGATTGAGACGCCTGACGTCTATCGCTTTCGCGGTGTGCAGTTTAACGGTGAGCGTTACGCCGAATTAAAATATACGAAGCGGGAAGTGACAGAAATTCGTCATTTGTTTGAGGAGCACGGGAAATCCGGCGATATTTTTTTGAACCAGGACGCCGATGAAGAGATGGTCAAATCGGAGATGTTGGGCGATTATCGCTATGTGCATCTGGCCACCCATGGATTTGTGGATTTGGAAGAGCCGCGTTTTTCCGGGCTGATCTTCTCCCAGCCGGCAACGCTGCCGGCAAAGGAAGACGGCATCCTCTTCGCGGGTGAAGCCTATAACCTGCACCTCAATGCCGACCTCGTTGTGCTGAGCGCCTGTGAAACCGGTTTTGGCAAAATTTATCGCGGCGAAGGGGCCATGGCATTGACCCGCGGATTTCTCTATTCCGGCGCGCGAAATTTAGTCACTTCTTACTGGAGCGTGCCGGACAAATCGACAGGTGAGTTGATGGCGGCGTTTTATAAAAATATTTTGGAGGGGAAAAACTATGCGAAATCTCTGCGCGCGGCCAAATTAAAGCAACTGGAAAAAGAAGCGACGGCTTTTCCGGGGCAATGGGGCGCGTTTGTGCTGATTGGGGAATAAACGCACAGTATTTTACAGTAAAACTTATCCGGTCAGTCACCAAAAATTTTTCTGAACCTGTGTCTGCCTGGCTCAATAACAACAAATGCTTTTCTTAATTCTTCCTCGGAATAGGAATTCAACACTCTTTCAAGTTCTTGGTGTATCGCATGTTGAGTTGAGGGCAATAATCGAAGATAGAGCACACCTGCTTTCAAACCGCTAACGAAAACAAGCCCTCCAAAATCCCTGTCCCGGGTAACGAATATGCTGTTTTGTTTTTGGGCTGTTTTAAGCAAGAGCGTATCATCTGCCTGCGAAAGTCCGATTTGAGCGACAGGAATAACGTCATGTCCCAAATTTTTCAAAAAACGCATCGTTATCGCGTAAACATCTTGATCCAGGAGAAACTTCATGTTGCTTCAGGCGCCAAATGAATATCTTCCACTGCAACAACATCAATCGCATACTGAATACAGGCCTGTAAATCCACCATTTCGAGGTCGGGATAATAATCTTGAATGATTTCTTTAAAAGTAAGCCCTTCTCTGATTAACTCAAGGACACTCTGCACTGTAATTCTGGTGCCGGCTACACAGGGTTTTCCAAAATGAATGTTGGGATTAACGGAAATTTTTTCATTCATAACTTTCCTCATACTACAAATTAACCATTTATAACATAACATAATAAATTAACAAGATCAAGTTTGGAAAATCCGCTGTCATCCGGAGTTAAAGCGAATCGGGCTTGTTGATAAAAAAGCAGCCGGTGTAGGGCGGCTTGCGGGACGCCGGAATATCCAGTTTCCAATAGTAACGCCCGGGTCGCAACCTGGTCCCGGCGTCTTTTAAGATGTATTGTTTGCCGTGAACGCGAATGGGTGCAATCACCAGCGAATCGCGGTTGTTAAAGACAGATATTTCCAACGTCACAGCATCCCCGCGCCACCGGAATGTTACATCGCCGGTATAATTTGCATAATTGTACGGAGACAAAACAGAATCGATACCGGTATTTCCACTCCGCCAAATCTGTCCAACCAACGGTTCTAAATCCGGCGACGGCGCGAAATTTTTTGCTAAAACAGGGGAGCGGTGGGATGGTTTTTGAAAAATATTATAGGCAAAAAATGATAACACCAAAATCGCCGCCATCGCCGCTGCCGCGTAACCGGCGTTTCTCCAGCCGGATAGCGGTGACATGCCGACCTCCGCCTGACGGTCGCGCGCTTCCCGAACAATGGTTTCCTTTA
>CAYVDX010000379.1:0-4633 GCA_964450485.1 uncultured Calditrichaceae bacterium | reverse complement strand
ATGCGCAGCCCGGATTCCATGAATTCCGAGAACATCACCCAGTAAAAGCCTTCCTTGCCTTTTTTTCCGTAGTTTTCCTTAGCCACGTTCGCCTCGCTTTTGCGGATGTTTGATTTGCTTTACGGGGGTTTGTAAGCTTCTGTTATTATTGATGATCACCGAATTTGTCAATCGTGCTAAATTGTCGATCGACTGAGTGATTTGCGAAAATGTTTTTTGAAAATTTTTTAAACTGCTGCCGTAGGGATCGAGAATTTCCACGGGCGCGGCGCTGTCGTTTTGCAGCACACCGAGGAAAAACAGCTTATGTTCTGCGCGTGGAAATTGCGATTTTACGCGCTTGAATAGTTCAAAATCCATGATAAACAGCACGCCGTCATCGGTGAGCAGTTTGGAGCGATGCGCGGTCATATCGATGCCGAAATGTTTGGCGGCGGCGATGGCCACATCCGGGCTTTGTCGGTTGATCCGCTCGATCAGTCCGTAGGAGTCCACGCTGATGCGCGGGTTTTGTGCGTCGTTCACCCGCTCACGGAAGTAAATATCGGCAAATGGGCTGCGGCAGATATTGCCTTTGCAAACAAAGGCAATGGTTGGATTTTTATCCAGCATTTTTTGCAGCCGCCGATTGGCTTTTTGGCGCGCCAGGGGATTGTAGCGATAATTTAGCCGGATGAAAAGCCGGTGCAATTTGTCTCGCGCTCCCCGAAAATTTTCCGCGATATATGCGGATAACTGTTTGACGCCTGGCTTGGGATCGTCCAGGGTGATGGTGTCCAACCGCTCGCGAAAAAGCAGCGCATTTATGACTTCCGCCGCCAGTTTTGGCAGCGGCACGGTGATGTTGAACGGATCGTTCTTGTCCGCGCGAATGTCCTCTTTCAGCCAATCCAAATCCTTGCCGGGATTGCGGCAAAACAGGTTTTCCCGGTAAGTGACATTCTCAGGCGTTTTATCTTCGACCAACATGTCGAATAACAGGCCGGGAAAATCCACGCCGGCGGCCACGGCCAGCGGCAGCGATCCCCAAAATCGCCCGTTGATTTCCATCAAAACGCTGTTGCCAGTGGCTTTATTCCGTTTGTATTCCACCATTGCCACGCCGGTCCAGCGCAATTCACGGAGCATGTTCAGGGAATGATTGAGCAAATCTTCGTCCAGCGGCGCGCTTTTTCGATAGCTGCTGCCGCCGCCGCCCAGCGGTTCATGCACGCGTTCGTGTTGAAAAGCAGCCACCAATTCCCCATCGCGCATCAAAAATTCCTGACCAACGCCCACGCCGGGGTGGAACGACTGAATCAACACCGGGCAAATTTCCAGCAGGCGGGAAAGCTTTTTCTCCAATGCGGCGCGGTCGGTTGCCAGCTCCACATCGAGGTGATGCCGCACGTTTTTTTGCCACACTTTCGACGATACCGGTTTGATAATCACCGGTAGCTTGAATTCAGCGACGATTGAGGGAATTTCATCCATGCGGCTGATTTCGCGGGTTTTAGGGCAGGGCACGCCCAAGCGCCGCGCCAATTCCAGCGTTTTGCTCTTTTTGTAGGTGTAAATAAAGCCGTTGTCGTCCGGAATGGCAAACTTGGCCAGTGGTGCAAGTTTTTCGCGATTTTTGACGGCTAAAACCAGGTAATTATCAGCGGTGGGAATGACCAGGTCATAGCGCGTTTGCCGCAGCGTTTCGATGAGCTTTTCCAGCCATTTTTCCGGCTCGCGCCCGGCGTTGGGAAAATCAATCACTTTTCGGACAAAACGCGAATCCGTGCACACCGAATGCCGCACGTCCTTGCCCTGGTGGACTTCGACGCCTTTGCGCCCCAATGAACGCATCACGGTTAAGGCGCTGCGGTCATCGACGCCAAGAATGAGTGCTTTAAAAATTTTGTTATTTGTCATGGTTTTCAGTTAAATCGATTGTTTAAAAATAAAAACAGCCCACCTGAAATGCGAATCGCGTCAATATCATCGACGCATAAAGTCAAAATGTGATGTTCGCATCGCGCGTGGGCTGTGGAAAATAAATTACACTTCGATAATTTTGTCGAACCGTCGGATGGCATTGCTCATATTGTAAAAATGACGGTTTTCCCGAATTTTATCCACCAAATAATTGGGCTGGCTGCACAAAAACAGAATGCCGCGTTCAATATCCGTGACGTCATTAAAATTCGCGAAAATGCCGAAGCGATCGTTCACGATATTTTTCGTGGCGCTGTCTTCTTCGGCGATGGCCAAAATGGGTTTATCCCAGCAAATGTAATCGTAAAATTTGCCTGGCAACTGCAATTTCGTCACCGGCTGGAGCAAAATCAGCACGTCGCTGTTGGCCATGTATTCCAGACTTTTTTGATAGCTGACTTTGGAAATAAATTTGACCACCTCGCCCAACCCCATCTCCAGCGACAGCGCCTTTGTGTGTTGTTGATGATCGGTAATGCCGCCGACAAACAGTACCTCCAGGGCATCGCGGGAAATTTTTTCGGCGTCCAGCAGGTTTTTGAGCGCGTGTAAAATGGGCGTAGGATCGCGGTGCTTGTAAAGCGAACCGGCGTGAATAAAGCGAATGCGCGTGCGGTTTTTTTCCAGGCGAAGCGCGCCGTTCATGTTTTCCGGCAGGTTTTCCGGATCAAACCCGTTGTTAAAAAGCTGGAATTTCTCCGCCGGAACATCGGAATAATGCCGGACAAAATCATCGTGCATTTCCTGGGTGATCAAAATGACCTGGTCAGCTTGTTTGACAACCCAGCTTTCAAACGCGATTATTTTTTGATGTTTCCAATTCTCGAAACGATTCGCCTCGCGTTCCTCATCGTGCCACGGGGATCGCGACCAGGGATCGCGAAAATCGATAATTAAACGCGCGCCGGTCAATTTTTTTAAAATTGCGGTCGTCAGGTGCAGGCTGTGGGGCGGGGAACTGGAAAAAATCACGTCGATTTTTTCTTTCTTGATGATGCGATAGCCGCGCCACACCGCCAACGGCAGCCAGGTGATGTGTTTATCCGGAAATTGAAATAAATCCGTGAAAATGTCTTTGACAACCTGCCAACAACTGCGTTGAGCGAGCTTTTCGGCCGGTCGATAGCCGCCGTTTGTTGATCGCAAATTTTTTTGCGCCTGGCTATTTTGGGGTTTGGCGCCTGGATCAGAATGGTTTTTCCGAAGTGATTTACGCAAATTGAGCAGGAAAAAAACAAGGTCAAGCTTACCCGATCTGGAAGTGTGAACGTTTTTTAGAAAATCCGGCAGTTCCGTTTGCCCATTAAATTCGGGATAATACTTCTCTTTGAGCGTTAAAACGGAAATATTCCACTTTTTGCGATCCAGAAATTTACAGATTCGCAAAACCCGCTGCGTTCCGATTGATTTGGATGGCGGAAAATTAGTCGTCACAATCAACAAATTTTTCATTCGATACCCTGTTGATAAATCGCCGGCAATCCATTACCGTTTAATGAGACAGGCGCTGTTTCCTGTTCTGCAATACCATCTTCAGCGGTTTGTAATTCGGCAAGCTCGTTTTTTTGGATGGTTTGTAAAATGATCGCGAATGCGCTGAGCCAGTACACTACTTCTGAATATTGACGGCTGTGGAACATTCCCGCGGCAACCAAACCGATTAATGCTAATTGCACCGCGGTGGCTTCAAGTTGATATTTTTTTAGCTCGGGAATTTTTGCCAACCGTTTAATCTGAAATGTAATTTTAAATATGTGAATTAAAAAACCGAAATAAAGCAGAATGCCAATGAAGCCCCAATCAGTGAATATCGCGACAAATGTATTGTGTTGGGATTTGGGTTTGTCAATTTCCGGAATGTATTCTTGAGATAATTCCACAAATCCGCCGCCGCCAACCCCCATGGGATGGTCTTCCCACATTTTCAGACCGCCTTTCCATATCCACAAGCGGCTGGAAGCTGAACCGTCATCATACGTATCTGTTTTCTGCCGCTGATTAAAAGCATCGTTTGTTAATTGGAAAAAAACGAACGCGCCGATAATGAGTCCGGCGACAACGGCAATGCGGAATTTGCCTTTTACCAGAAAAATTGATAGAAAACCAATGACCAGCAATCCCACAATTGTGGCGCGGCTGTTCGCCAAAATGATTAAATTCAGGCAAAGGGGGATCGACAGGGCGATAAGAATTTTTCCCCATCGTTTGGCGCGCATCATGTAAATGCCCATAAACGGCAAAATCGCCAGGACATGCGCGGAGAGCGCGTTTTCCTCGGTTGCGTTGGGGGCAATCACGCCAATATCGCGGTTGGAGCCGCCCAGGGAAGTTAATCCCATATTTGCAACACTCAATATGATCACCCATATTAATAATTGATAATCTTTATAGGTTTTAACAAGTGAAATGAGCAACAAAAAGAATATCAACGTTTTGGCGACTTCAAACGTTTTATCAAAGCTGATTTCCGGGAAAATCGCATAGCTCGATGACACTACAAGCATATTTACAACCATCAGCCCTATCCAAATGGCCGGACGATAATTGGGTTTTTCGATTTGCTTTATTTGGTTGCGGTGAATCAAAAAGCTGATCAGGGTCACCAGGGCAATGGTATAAGACCAGCGTAAATCGGGGAGTTCATCGCCCCACCAATAATATGGCGGATGAT
>CAYVDX010000378.1:0-4638 GCA_964450485.1 uncultured Calditrichaceae bacterium | reverse complement strand
CAGAAAAATTTTGTAAAAATTGCCGAGCACGCCGAGGCAACTTCCAACATTGCAAAGCTTAAATACATCGACCCGTTTTTGGCCAGCCGGTTTGCCTATTTGCGTTTTAATTTTACCACCGGCGATGCGGCCGGACAAAACATGGTCGGGCGCGCGACTTTTGCCGCCTGTAGCTGGATTCTCGATCACTACAAAGGCGTGAAAAGTTTTTTCCTGGAATCAAACCTGGCCACGGATAAAAAAGCATCGCAAGTGAACGTGATGCGGACCCGTGGAAAACGCGTGATCGCCGAGGCGGTTGTCAAGCGGGATAAACTCATTCAATTGATGCGCGTCGAACCGGAGAACCTGTTTTATCACGGGAATGTTGCCAATGTCGGGGCGATTCTTTCCGGGGCAAATAACAACGGGCTGCACTCCGCCAACGCAATCACGGCCATGTTTATCGCAACTGGGCAGGATGTGGCAAATGTTTCGGAATCCTCCGCGGGCATTCTTTACACCCACCTCACGCCGGAAAAAGATTTGTATATCTCGATGACCATTCCCTCGCTGATCGTGGCGACCTATGGCGGCGGCACCGGTTTGGCAACCCAGCGGGAATGCCTGGAAGTGCTGGGATGCTACGGCAAGGGAAAGGTGATGAAATTTACGGAGATTGTTGCCGGGGTTGTGCTGGCCGGTGAACTGTCGTTGGCGTCGGCAATCGCTTCATCGGATTGGGTGTCCAGCCACGAGCAGTACGGACGGAACCGCTAAACAGCATTTAAATCCGCAAAAACGCATAAAAATAATTTCATGCTTGATATTCATCGACTTATGGTTGTATCATAAAAAGGAGTTATCCGCGATTATCACAGGCATTAGAGAATGGGCAATGAATCCATTCTGGCTTTTTAAATATGTGCTTGTCTGAAAAATGGCTGTATATTTATGCTTCTTGCTGAAATTCAATCACAAACGGAAACGAAAGTCCGCGCGTCCGGCATTCAATTCACACACCTCTGTTGATCCGAACGCGTCGCAGCTGATGCGGCGTTTCGCGGGTTTTTTCTCAAATTACAGGCATCGCACGGCTAATTATCAGTAGTCCACAAACAATGTGAGGGAAGATATGATTATCTACACCGCATTTGTTCTGTGGGGGAATGATTGGGCAAGGCTGTTGTTCACGGCGTGGGGAGCGGCGTTTGCGCTGTTTTTTGCAATGTTTTCTGTTGCGCTGTTTTTTGGAAAAAGTTTGTTTTCCGCGGATTTTCGTCATCAAAGCGGTGAGTTATTTGGCGATCCGCCGGCAACGATTCCCTCCGGCCAGCATCAACGCAAAGATGTGAATTCCCTGTATATTGCCCCGACGTTTCACCGCGTGCATCCCACCGCCGGGCTTCGTTTGAGCGAAAATGAACCGTTGAAAGCGCAATCGTTCGAGGTTTTCGAGCGATTGATTTTTGACCCGGAAAGTTGTCAATACATTGTGTTGTTGGCGGAGGCCGGCATGGGAAAGTCGTCGTTTTTCCCGGGATACCAAAACTGGCGAAGACGACGCCTGCTGCGCCGGGGGCATTTTGTGATGCTGAACCTTGGGATGCCCGATGTTGATTACCGGATTGCTCAGATTGAAAACCCGGAACAAACGATCCTGTTTTTGGATGCTTTGAACGAGGATATTCGCGCGGAAGATCACCCGGCTGCCCGGCTGCGGCAACTGATGCATCACACCCGAAAATTTGCGCGAGTTGTGTTCACCGACCGGCGGCGGGCATTTCCCCGGTTTGCTGAAACGCAGACGGAAAGCAATGTTTACCGGCTGGTTGATCAACCCAAAACCGTCGATGATCGCTATCATTTTAATCTGTTTTACCTGAGTCCGTTTGACGCAGGTCAGGTCAGCGCCTATTTAAACCGCCGCTTTAATTTTACCCAACCATCGAAGCGAAAAAACGCGCATGGATTGATCCGGCGTCTTTCCCGCTTTCCCATGGCGCCGATTTATTTGAATTATATTCCCGATTTGTTGGAAAGTAAGCGCTCTTTTCATCACACCTTTGAGGTTTTTGACGCTATCATCGACGTCTCTGCCCGGCGCGAAACCCGGCAACTTGCGGATGTTTCCCCTGACCAGCTTAGCGAGTTTTGGGAAATTTTAGCGGTGGATATTTATGTAAATCGCAAACAGCGTTTGCTGGAACGAATCTCCCGGCCGGATTTTTTAAAATTAGCTGCCCGACAGCAGCTTGCCCTTGAAAAATGGCAGCCGACCGAGAAATCGCTGCTGCGGCGGGATTCAAACGGTTTTTATCATTTTGAACACCGCACGTTCATGGAATACCTCTTTTTTAAACGATTTTTAAAAGGTGATCCATCATGCCGGAAAATTCGCTGGAGTGATCAAATGCAACTGTTTTTGCGCGAGCATCTTCGCAAAACGATTGTGGAAGATGGCGACATTGTTCCCTATGAAATGAGTGGCGTCGATTTTTCGCTTTTTCAGAAAAAGCTGCGCGCCGTGCCGCTGCAGGAGACGATTTTGAGAGACTTGCAGCGAGAGTCGTTAAAAGAGATGCTGCGGCGTCACCACTTTTTTGATCAAAAATATCACCCGGCCGGGCGCGGGCTGGCGCATATTTATGAGCCGCGCGATTTTGGAAGCGACGCGGTTGTGATTGATCACGCCACGGCATTGATGTGGCAGCCAGCCGGTTCCGTTTTTCCAACAACCCATGCCAGCACAAGCGGCTACCTAAATTTAATCAATCAGCACAAATTCGCCGGTTTTGAGGACTGGCGTTTGCCTACGTTGGAAGAAGCCATGTCGCTGGCGACCCGGCGCGCAAATCCGCTATTTCATATTGACAACACTTTCGATTTTCAGCAACAAACGATCTGGACAAGTGATCTCGGCCCGCCGCAAACCGCCTGGGGCGTTGATTATTTACACGGCGCTTGCTTCCGTGAAAAAATTAGTCAGCGTCATTTCGTTCGCGCGGTTCGAACGGCTTATGATACGGTGTGAGGCCGTAGTGAACGCAAATTTGCGTTCACTACCCCTGCTACAGGGATTTCCATTTCCTCTGCTGCCCCTTAAAATTCCGGTAGTGGTATAAATGTAAATGATTAGAAACCGTTTACATGCGCCAAAGTTGTCATTCCCGCAGGTTTTTAGCGGGAATCCACAGGCTGGAGAACATGGATTCCCGATGAAAAATTTAGGGAATGACAAAGACAGCACTTCCTCTGCTGCCCCTTAAAATTCCTTTACTTGAAATTACCGAATTCCTGCAAGAAATCCATTGCAAATGTGTCTAAAGTTATGGTAAACTAATGGATAATTGGACAAAATGCAGAATGCTGAAATGACAACACATGCCGCGGTAAACGGCATTGGACGCGACCCTGTGATAACATTTGATGAGATTTATGAAAAATATTCCGGCAGGATATTGAACCTGGCATATCGCATGACCGGGAACGAAGAAGCCGCGCGCGATTTAACCCAGGATGTGTTTATCAAGGCATACCAAAACCTGGAAAAATTCCGCGGCGACTCACAGGTTTATACCTGGCTGTATCGCATTGCCACGAATCATGTTCTCAACTATTTGAAAAAATCGCAGCGCATGAAATGGCTGAATTTTTTGGACAAGCCGCTCGGCGAAGCGATAAAAGAAGCGCAAATTGCGCCGACATTTTGGGGAAGCGCCGGCGCGCCGCGGCCGGATCGGCAGCTTGAAAAATCCGAACGGGAAAGATTGATTTGGCGAATCGTGCAATCGCTGCCGGTGAAATACCGCGTGCCGCTGATTTTATATCGCTACGAAGATATGAGCTACCAGGAAATTGCCGATGCCATGCAGTTGAGCATGAGCGCCGTGGAAACGCGGCTGCATCGCGCCAAAAAAGAGTTGGTGAAGCGGCTGGAACCCTATTTGGACGAATTATAAAATGTTAGACGTCAGCATTCTGATCAAAAAAATAACCCAAACGGGTCATAAAATTGAAAATTTTGCAAGTTTTTGAAAAAAATATGCTCTAATTATTTGAAAGCGATTTGAGGTAAAAAAAATGGAAAAGCATGTCAGAAATTGGGTTGTCGAATGGTCGGAAAACCGGCTGAACGCGGCACGGAAAAAAAGGGTTGATCAGCATTTGGAAAATTGCAGCGAGTGCCGCGCATATTTTGAAAAAATGTCCGGCGTGCTGCGCGCGGTTGATCATTCCGCGATTCCGCCATTGACGCCTGATCCTTTTTTACCGACGCGAATCAAAGCCATCGCGGAAGCGCGGCAAAAAGAGAATGCTTCAAACAAAGGGTTTGTCTGGCGGCGGCTGGGCAAATTGCAAGCAGCGACATCCGCGGTGATGGTAACCGTGGCGATATCCATCGGCATTTTTTTAGGAAAAGGGTTGGCGTCACAGACGGAATTCAGCCCATCACAAACTGTTCAAACCAGCATTACCGGCGAATATTACGATGCGCTTTTTAGCGACGGCTTGTCGAATGTTTGGGAAGCAATGCAGGAAAACCAGGGCGAGGAAAATCAATGAAACTGAAAATACTCATCGGTGTGCTGGTTTTTCTGATTCTGGTAAACCTGGCAACCATCGGCAGTTTCTTTTATTTTCAAATGCACCGGCCGC